>NZ_JAVWTF010000015.1:0-30110 GCF_036667855.1 Aurantimicrobium sp.
ATCACACCCTGAGTTAGTGCCTTGCTGGGAAGTGTCCTAACGATTTGCTCTGAAATGAGTCCCGAAACCTGAACAATGGCTTTGTTTGCAGCTTGAACTCCAAACATAACCCCGACAAATAGCGCAAGGATGCCCTTAGTGGCATCGTCTGGTTCATCAGTATCTGAAAAAAGGCTTGGCCAGCTATATAGGTATGCGAGCTTCTGAGTAATCCGCAAAATATGACCCATGTATTGGGCTACATCAAGGGGAATCGTTCCAAGCATTGCGAAGCCACCAGGAATCCCAGCAACGACAGAAATTGTGCTAACTCGAGTGGTTTCCCATTTGATCGCTTCATCTGCGAGTCTGTTGATGATGTCTTGTGAGATACCAGCTGCTGCGGGGCTCTCCGCTATTGCGATCGTGATTTGGTCTTCAGTGCAAAAGTGATTCAACGCACTTCGTAGGAATTCACTTCGATCGATCCGGACCCCAGGTAATTTTGCAGCTGAAACCAGTGCGTTTTCGAAATTTATGCCTTGTCGCTTTTCTAGATTCCCCATTTGGCAATTCTAGGGAAATAGATAAATTTCAGAAAATATTGAATTAGCTAAATTGCCACGACCGCTTGGAGAGGCCATACCAAAAGCCCTCAATTGCGCTGGTGTTGTCCAAACCAGTGCCCAGAGCAGCGCCGAGAGAAACATAGAGCGGAGCCCAGTGCTCAATGCGAGGGTGTGCTTCGTGGGCAGCAGGTGCCTTATCCCAGAAGTTGAGTAAGGCGTCAATGTCCTTGTTCTGCAGGGCTTCGTCAGCCCAGTGGTCGAACTCGGCTGAAGCCTGTGGAGGTTCACCATCTGGACCCGCACCTGGGTTGAACCAGCGCAGGTTGTGGGTGGTGAAGCCCGAGCCCACAATCAAGGTTCCTGCATCGCGCAGAGGAGCAAGCTTGCGACCCATCTCGAACAGATCAACCGGGTTCAAGCTGGGCAGGGACAACTGCAGAACAGGAATATCTGCGTCCGGATACATCTGGGTCAACGGAACATAAGCACCGTGATCCAGGCCGCGGCCGTGGTCTTGCTGAACAACAGGGCCTAGAACACCGAGCACATCAGCTGCCAGCTCTGTAGCTGCAGGGGTGTTGTATTGCATTTCGTAGTACTTGCTAGGGAAACCATAAAAGTCATAGACCAGCCCGGTGTTCTCACGGGTGGAGCTGATGGTGGCGGGAGCTTCTTCCCAGTGAGCAGAGACCATGAGGATCTGCTTGGGCTTCTCTATCGCTTGACCCCAGCTAGCAAGTTCGCTGGACCAGCGAGCGTCATCGACCAACATCGGAGCACCGTGGCTCATAAACAGCACAGGCTGGGTGGTCTCGCTCATCGGTATCCCCTTATCTGAACCACTCTGTGGGGCTCACTTGAGTGAATGCGTCAGCGTTCGGATTTATTCCGCCGGATTATTTGAAAATAATCGTGCGCTGACCATCGCGCAGGATGCGGTCCTCGGCAAACCACTTGACCGCTTGGGTCAGAGTGCGACTTTCTTCGTCCTGACCAATGGCAACCAGTTCCTCAGGAGAACGAGAGTGATCCACACGGACCACGTTCTGCTCAATAATCGGACCTTCATCCAGGTCACTGGTGACAAAGTGAGCGGTGGCACCGATGAGCTTCACGCCACGAGAGTGCGCCTGCTTGTAGGGGTTGGCACCCTTGAAGCCGGGCAGGAAGCTGTGGTGAATGTTGATGATCTTGCCCTCAAGCTTCTTACACAGCTCCGGTGAGAGTACCTGCATGTAACGGGCAAGAACGACCAGTTCGACGTCGTTCTCTTCCACGACCTCGAGCAGACGCTTCTCAAAAGCTGCCTTCTGCTCAGGTGTGGTCACGGGCATGGACTCAAAAGGAATGCCATAGAAGCCAGCAAGGGAGCTGAGCTCATCGTGGTTCGACAGTACGAGAGGAATCTCAACAGGCAACTGTCCAGCACGCTGGCGGAACAGGATGTCGTTGAGGCAGTGGGCTGCCTTGGTGGCGAGGACAAGGGTGCGCAGGGGGCGTCCGACCACGTCGAGTCGCCATTCCATGTCATAGGTTGAAATAACAGGTTGCAGTGCAAGCTCGAATTCTTCGCGGCTAGCGGTGGTCTCCACCTGCAGACGCATGAAGAAAGTTCCAGTGTCATCACTGGAGAACTGCTGGCTCTCGGTGATGTTTCCGTTGGCTGCAACAATGGCGCCACTCACCGCGTGGACGATGCCGGGTTTATCGGCACAAACAAAGGTGAGTACCCAGTGCGTTGCTTCAGACATGTATCAAGATTATTGCCTTCAGGCTTGGTAGACTGACACAGTCGCAACTGGCGTTGAGATGGGTATCCATCAGGGAGCGATATGAGATCGGATCTGGCCGAACGCCTGGGCTAAGAACGAGAAAAACCTGTTCCGGGTTTTACCCGGTCTACCCCTAGGAGCCCACTGTGTCTTCAGATAACACCTTCAACGCCCCTCTCTCCGAGGTTGACCCCGAGATTGCTGCAGTTCTGCAGAACGAACTCGGTCGCCAGCGCGACTTCCTCGAGATGATTGCTTCCGAGAACTTCGTTCCTCGTGCAGTGCTCGAATCTCAGGGTTCGGTTCTCACCAACAAGTACGCGGAAGGGTACCCCGGCAAGCGTTACTACGGCGGTTGCGAATTCGTTGACGTGGCAGAAAGCCTCGCCATCGAGCGCGCAAAGAAGCTTTTCGGTGCTGCTTACGCCAACGTTCAGCCTCACTCGGGTGCAACGGCTAACGCTGCAGTACTGCACGCCATTGCTCAGCCTGGCGACACCATCCTCGGTCTTGAGCTTGCTCACGGTGGTCACCTCACCCACGGTATGAAGCTCAACTTCTCCGGCAAGGTCTACAACCCTGTTGCTTACGGTGTTGACCCTGAAACTTTCCTCGTCGACATGGATGTTGTGCGCAAGCTCGCTCACGAACACAAGCCCGCCGTCATCATTGCGGGTTGGTCGGCATACCCTCGTCAGCTCGACTTCGCTGCGTTCCGTGAAATCGCAGATGAGGTTGGCGCCAAGCTCTGGGTCGACATGGCTCACTTCGCAGGTCTGGTTGCAGCTGGTCTGCACCCCAACCCCGTGCCTTTCGCTGACGTGGTCTCCACCACTGTTCACAAGACTCTTGCTGGTCCTCGCTCCGGTCTGATCCTCAGCCGTGACGAAGAACTGGCCAAGAAGCTCAACTCCGCCGTGTTCCCCGGACAGCAGGGTGGTCCCCTCATGCATGTCATCGCAGCGAAGGCAACCGCCTTCAAGCTCGCGATGGAGCCAGAGTTCAAGGACCGCCAGCAGCGCACACTTCGTGGTGCACAGATCATTGCTGATCGCCTGACTCAGCCTGACATGAAGGCTGCTGGCGTTGATGTGCTCACCGGTGGCACCGAAGTTCACTTGGTACTTGTTGACCTGCGTAACTCTCCTTTGGATGGCCAGCAGGCTGAAGACGTGCTGCACGAGTCCGGCATCACCGTGAACCGTAACTCGGTACCGTTCGACCCACGTCCACCCATGGTCACCTCGGGTCTGCGTATTGGTACTCCAGCATTGGCAACTCGTGGCTTCGGCGACGCAGAGTTCACCGAGGTTGCAGATGTCATCGCTGAGGCCCTCAAGCCCGGTGCTGATGTTTCTGCTCTTAAGGCTCGCGTCAAGGTTCTCACCGAGAACTTCCCCCTGTACCCAGGCCTCGAGCAGTGGTAGCAATCACTCTCGACGGCATCGCAACTGCGACTGCCGTCAAGGGTGAACTCGCTGGCCGCATTGCAGCACTCAAAGCCAAGGGAATCACCCCTGGACTGGGAACGCTGTTGGTTGGCGACGACCCTGGATCGCGTTCCTATGTCGCGGGCAAGCACCGTGACTGTGCAGAGGTGGGCATTGAGTCCATCCGGGTAGACCTCCCAGCAACAGCCACACAGGCTGATGTTGAGGAAGCAATCAAGAAACTCAATGCAGACCCTGCTGTCACCGGTTACATCGTGCAGCTCCCCTTGCCTAAGGGCTTAGATGAGCATGCAGCTCTTGAGCTGATTGATCCTGCAAAGGATGCAGATGGTCTCCACCCCATGAACTTGGGACGGCTGGTCATGGGTATTGAAGGAGAACTGGCTTCGCCACTTCCCTGCACCCCTGCCGGGATTGTGGAGCTGTTGCAGCGCTATGACGTGCCGCTCTCGGGCAAGCACGTCACCGTGGTGGGCCGCGGTTTGACCGTGGGACGTCCATTGGGACTTCTGCTCACCCGCAAGGGCATTGATGCCACGGTCACGTTGACACATTCACGCACCGTCAACATCGAAGACGACATTCGTCGCGCTGATGTTGTAGTTGCTGCCGTGGGTGTGCCCCACTTCATTAAGCCTGAGTGGGTCAAGCCTGGTGCTGCAGTTCTGGATGTGGGTATTACTCGCGTGGAGAATGCTGAGACAGGCAAGGCCAAGCTCACTGGTGACGTGGACCCCGCAGTTGCTGAGGTTGCTGGCTACTTCTCACCCAACCCGGGTGGAGTGGGTCCGATGACACGAGCGATGCTCTTAGCCAATGTGGTCAAGGCTGCGGAGCTCGACGCCCTATAAAACGGCAGTTGTGCTCCCCGAGTTGCGGAGGCATAGGGTTTTCCCTGCATTTAGTGCTTCAACTCGGCTGATTTGCCTAGAGCTTTAAGAGGTGAACATAGAGTTTTTCCATGAAGCTCTTTTCGATGCCAGCCCACCACAGCGGGGGAACTATCGCTGTGGTGGCTGGCGTCATTGCAACTATTGTTGTGGGTTCTCTCGGGTTTGTATTTTCGCAGTCCCCTGATCTAAAGGTTCAGCAACACGCAACCTCGAGCGGAGCCACCGCAACTGCTGCGCCTACTCAATCCCAGAAACCCACCGCAACACCATCAGTTGAGAACAAGTCGGGTGAGGAGCAATCACCTCAACAACTTGAACAGAATCAAACACGACCATCTGTTCGCTCCAATGGGGCAGTGAGTTCACCACAAAGTTCCGCTTCTTCGGGTGCTTCAACCCCTAGCCAGTCCAGCTCACAGGTGGTTGCTCCTAGTATTTCTCCCTTGAGCAACGCATACCAAGTAGCTTGCGACACGAGTTGTGACCTTCCGGGCCTATTAACGTATTCAGAACCATTTCCGGAAGCAACTGGAACAGGGCCATTGACCTACTCAATGACAGGACTCCCCACAGGAGCTAGTTTTAACGCTGTAACTCGAAGGATTGAATTCCACAGTGCGACGTACATAATCGCTTATGGAGCTCAATTGTGGGTGTTACCTCTCAGTTACACCGTGACAGGGCCAGGTGGCAGCATGACGAGGACCTGTGATGTTATTTTTTCCGTCGGTACCATACCACCGATTTTAAATGGGGGTGACCCAAGTTTTAGCGAGAACTAGTGTTACCCGTAATACATCCCGCTAAAGCTTGGTGAGAATGTGAAGTTTGTTTTCTTTTTATCAAAACTGAGCAAACGCGCCTATGTGTTGATTGGCTGTGGCGCCGTAGCCCTTGTCATTGCAGGAACTTTTCTTGTCGCAGTGTCCGAATCCTCACGGGCTGGTGTTGAATCAGCTGGAATTGGAGTATCGAGCTCTTCTAGAGATAAGTCGACTCAATCAGGAGAGACAACTGACAAAGATTCGAAACAGCTACCTTCTTCTGCAAGTCCGAGTGCTGGTAAAAGTTCCACGAAGAAAACGTCATCACCGTCACCATCCTCTTCGACTTCTAGGAATGGGAATACCATTGATGGGAGTTCGGCGACTGTGCAGCCGCCTTCTTTCGTGAATCCAAATACGTATTACAACGCCAATTGCAATGCCGGCTGTGCCGGCCAGACGTTTTATACGAATTCATTACCTGAGGCAGTAGGAACAGGACCTTTTACTTATTCTGTCTCTGGTATCCCTGCAGGAGTTTCTTTCGATCCAGGTTCCCGGGAACTAATAGTCAACGCGAACGATTTTTGGAGCCTGAATGCGTGTTCGCAGACCCAAGGAACTGTTTGGATAACGGGACCCTTTTATTACACTGCTTCTGGTCCAGGCGGAAGTTCTACGCTGGAAATGGCAATGAACTTTGCAATGTATATCGAAGATGAATCTCGCTGTAGAACAGATCTGTGGCAGTGGTATCCATCCCCGGGCTAGAGAAGATAGACCAATAGTCTGAGGCTTTCCTCTTCACTCATCTACGGTTTCCACGTCAACTCAAATCGTGAACCCGAGAGGTAATGCGCAGGGGTCAAGGACCACTCCGAATGAGGTAATGCTGTGAAAAAGTAGCTGCCCAAACCTGCTGATCCCTGCCGAGGGCCCACTCCGTCATCTTCAACAACGAGAGTGACAACTTCTTCGTTATAACTCAAAGTGACAAGAACGTTTTGGGCTAGACCATGGCGAAGTGAATTTGCAAGAGCTTCGGTTAGAACATCTGATACCGTATTCAGCTGTGTGATGGGCAGAGTCTCAGAGAGCACATCAGCTCCGCTGACCTCAATGTTGAGAACGGGTTCCCAGGCATTAAGGACGGGGGAAATCCAAAGATGCTTGTGGGTTTCGGTCAGTACATGTGATTCTGCCGAAAGTAGTCCTCGAAGATACTTCTCAATATCGGCACAAGCTTGTTCGGTGAGCTTGTTCTTATTTTCCAGGCTTAACCCTTTACTAGTTAGTTTTTTTCTAAGTTGCACCGAATGAGAGAGAAACACGTTTTGAACTTGTGAGTGAAGCAGTTGTGCAAGTTCTCTGTCAGAACGAAGTCGCTCTACCTTTTCCAATGTCATGATTCCCATATCTGGATCCAGTCGTAACAGATCTTGGTGTATTTCGTGATGTTTCTTTACAGCGAGGTTGAACACCCCTGTGGCAAGTATCAGAGTGAGCAAGCTCAGAAATATGGAAATGCTGGCTTGAATAGGGAGCAGGGTTGGGATTTCCCCAAAGATCGCAGTGGTCATCAACATGATGAGTGCTGTCAAGACGACAACTGAACTGAAATACACGGCAATGCCCCAGCGCAGACCGAACTGAGGGAGAGACTTCACTCCCCGGATAACCAGAGCAATAATGCTGAGTTGAAGAATGAGCGCAAGAATGCCCTGCATATACCCATAACCAAACAAAATTGCTGGTCCAACTACTACTACATAACCCAACAAAATGGGCAACAACACAAAGTTCAGTTCTGCCAAACTGACGGAAACAAGGTTACTGAGAGTGAACTCTGGAAGACGCTCTTGTTCTCTGCGCCAAATGCGATGACTCAGCGGGCGGATTTCTTGCTGTTGAATAAAGTCAAGCAGATCAGGCAACTTGTCTGGCTGATTGTGGACTGTGGCAAGTTTGGACAAGCTTGTATAGACGAAGCTCTGAAGCTCAGGAGAAACGGCAGTACTGGTTTCTAGAGAGCTACTAACTTGTTCACTTGTTTCTTTCGCAGCAGAACTGGTTTGTGCAACTTCTACTCGAATTAATTCTGTAATCAGAATTTCGCGTTCAGAACGGTACAGCTCGAGTTGCGTTAAACAAAGCGGAATGACCACAACGAGACCTATGCCTAAAGCCGTTGAGGCAATGAGACGTCCGACGATATTCTCTTGTTGCGTCTCTATAACAATGCTGCTGAGGAGCACGGTTACAATCACTTTTGAAATTCCGAGGAGTGCACCCCCAGCTATCACCGCCCAGACGGGAGTACCAGGAGTGAGATTGTGACGAGACCTACGCCAGAATGTGGCCGCGAATAGAAGCACTTCTGCCGCGCATAACGCCAGAGCGACAGCATTAATCCACAACAGGTTCGCTATTTCAAGCCAACTGCCATCTGCAGGAGTACTGAACACAGAACCAAAAAGCCATAAAGGCAGGAGCCAAATATAAGCCGGGTAGTAGGTTAGCCAGCGACTACCAACCGCATGAGTGAAATCAAGTTTCAGAGGGTTCGGTGTCAAGATTGACCCCCATCGCGCGGAAATACACTCGGGCAATGTGAACTCGCTGGTTGTGTGCAGCATCTTTCTCGAGTGAAAGTTTTGTAGCTAGCCGGCTAATCGTTCCTTCAATAGCTTTTTCCGAAACTCCCCGTCTTCGAGCGATTTCTGTGTTGGAGAGACCTTCGGCAACGAGCTTCAAAATGGAAAGTTGATTCTCACTCAGTTTGGTGCCGAAGGCATCTGGATTCTTGCGGCCGAGGAGCTTGTTTGATCCCGGAGCCGCACCGAGAGCTTCGATGACGGCTGTGATATCTGTAATGTCGCGCTTGAGGAGGTACTTAGTCCCTGCCGGGATGAAGTCTGGGTTTTCGCCGAGCAATCGAGGATCGTCATAACTTGTTAGGAGGACAATCCCGATCTTGGCATCGAGCGCTCTGAGTTGCCTCGCCAAATCTAGCCCGGTTGGCCCAGCCCCGAGGTGGAGATCAATCAGGGCAGCTTGGGGGATGTATTTTTTTGCGAGCATAATTGCTTCGTTGATGCTTGCCGCGGTGTGCACGCGGCGTAAACCGGCAGCTTTGAGACTAGATGCCAAGGTGATACGAGTGAGGTTATCGTCCTCTACAACTAACACATCTCTATCCACCATCACAGTATTACTGAGTTAGGTACTGAGGTGAAGCGAAATACATAGGGAAAACCCTACAAAATATGAGGGAGTGTTCTGGCTTACCGCATTCGCATAAACTTTGAACCCCCAACAGCTTTGATCACCGTTGGTCTGATTGGAACTGTTTCCTACGCGGTAACACCAACTCTCCCTCAAGGGTTATCGCTCAATACCTCCACAGGGGTCATTACGGGCACGACTCAAGCGACTCGCGAACTCAGATCTCCAGGGCTCACGCCCCACAAATCGTGAGTTCGAGCTGAACCCCTTTGTTTTCATTGTTCTTGCCCACAACGCTTCAGAGAAAGACCAGTCCAGCTTGGCTGCCGTGGTTTGGCTAGTGAAATATCCTACGAACCTTGAAACCAAGCAACAAACACCCGAGTGTCAGCATGATCCAGACAATCTGGAGCAGTGATTCAGTCTGAGTTCCAGTTTGGGCAAGAGTGGAAGCAGGAGTGGTCACTGGAGATGGCGTAATGGAGGGAGAGCCTTGTACTGCAACCCCTGTTACGGAAATCTGGAATTCAATGGGAATATAGGCAAAGCTGTCCGGAATAAATAGGACCAAGGCGATCTGGTTTCCGAGAGCAACGGGTGTTGACGGAGAAGCAAAGACAAAGGTTCCTGGCACAGAGGCCCCTCCAGTGAGGGTAGAGCTTCCAATCGTTTGGCCTACAGTTACCGCAGAAGCCGTGGGGAACGAAGTCACTGATATTTGCGCTGAGGGCAAAATGCTTGAGCTAAAAGAAAATGTCCAACCATCTAATAACGTGAAATCTTCAACAGCACCAGAGGCTGCCTGATAAATGGAACGACCAGTCGCTCCAAAATGCACATTTTGTTGATGTGGCTTGTACCACCATAAATAAACTAATTTGCTCAAATTATGTGCCGAGATAACGCTGGTGCTGAAGATGTTTTGAGCAGATTGTAGGTTTCTGATGTCCCACGAGCTGAGATCGCGGTTGAATGCAAATGTTCTGGAAAACATGTAGTCCATGTTTGTCACATTTGATGTGTCCCAAGATGAAATGTCTTGATTGAAATTTGGTGCCGAGAAAAACATCCCGCCCATATTGGTCACATTATGTGTGTTCCATTGAGTTACTTCCGGCGGATTCGAATCCGATTCAGAAAATGCATATCTCAGATCGGTGACCGTCGCAGGAAGATAGTTGGGCACAGAGGTAAGACCATCACAATCGTTGAAAGCTGCATTTAAACTAAACAAGGTCAAGTCGCCCCATGATTGAACCGTGCGAAGTTCTTCACTTCCCTGCCACGACCAAGCCCCAAATCCCACGATGGGGAATTGGGGGTCTTCTGTAATTGAAACTGTTACTGTGCGCGTGCTGCCGCTATAAGTATGAGTAAAACTGTTGTTGGAGACGTTATCTCCCCAGTCCACACTGGGTGATCCAGAGGTAGTGAGTGGAAGGGTAATTGTTGTTCCATTTGTCACCTCAAAGGTGAGCACCATGGGTGCGTTCCCTGTGGCGTGTGCAGGTGAAACAGCACCACTAATAGAAACCACACTCAGCACGCCGGCGAGAGTCACCATACTCAAGAGCTTTTTGAAAGTCACGACGATCTCCAGACACGTTTTGTTGATTCAACGTATTTAGTATCACCGAATGGAATTCATCCCAGATGACCCAGGCGTGGGGAAAACCCTAGATATCGGGGCTATGTTTGCGAATCAATAGTCAGCCAGTATTTCAATAGCTCCAGTAGACCCCACAGATAAAGTGATGTGTGTAGAGCTAGCCATACAAAAATCTCTTGTGAGGATTAATCTTCAACTAGAGAGATGCTGTGCCCTTCAGCCTTGTAGATCTTAAGGCGCTTGCGGTAGTTCGCTGCGTTGTTGCGCACGCCTTCTTGCTCTTCTGGAGTAAGTTCTCTGAGAACCTTCGCAGGAACCCCTGCCACCAGTGAGCCGGGAGGAACAATCATTCCTTCCAGCACCAAGGCGCCGGCAGCAACAAGAGAACCCTTGCCGATTACGGCGCCATTCATCACGGTGGCATGCATGCCGATGAGGCAGTCATCTTCCACGGTGCAGCCGTGGATCACGGCGTTGTGTCCGACGGAGACGTTCTTGCCCAGGGTGAGGGGGTAGCCGGTGTCGACGTGGCCACTGACGTTGTCTTGAATGTTGGAGCCCTCACCGATCACGATCGGTTCGTAGTCACCACGCAGGACTGCGTTGAACCAGATGCCCACATTGGCGTGCAGGGTGACATCGCCGGCCAGGCGTGCGCCTGGTGCGATGTAGCACGAGTCATCCACGCTAGGGGTTCCATAGGTGGGTACCGAAATGATCTGGGGTGAATCCTGAGAAGGCATGCTCTCAGCCTAGAACTCGCAATACGAAATCTGATATCTGAATCTCGCCATGTCTGTGTGCACACAGGAACTGCCGGTACTCTGTCCACATGAAGTTCATCGAAGCACTGAAAAACTGGTGGAACAACGCATCCCGAAGTTTAAGGTGGGTCGCCCAGGGAGCAGCCAGCATGGTTGTCGTCAGTATCGTTGTGACCTCCGTGATGGTTGCCTCCGCAGAATCAACTCCTGAAACCTCAGAGGCATCGCTGATTCTTCAATCAGAAATACCAACTCCTCCAGCTTCTCGTTCAGCTACACCCTCGCCCTCAAGCACCCCAACACCATCTGTGTCTGTCCCTGATAGTGAAAGCATTGCTGCGCCTCAGGCACCCAGAGCTGGTTCAAGTGTCGCTCCGCAAGTGAATAATGGCCCGATCGCGCCGGTATTTGAGCCTGTGGCTTTCGCGGCTTCGCAATACGGAATTGGGACGAACTTTGACACCGGGACTAATAACCCTTTCCCTAGCGGTGTCATCTACGCAAGTCAGCCATTCCCATTAGCAAATGGAACCGGCCCCATCAGTTATTCAGTAGCTGGTCTCCCTAGCGGAGCAGGGTTTGATTCAGGTTCACGTACCGTATTTATCGACTCTGCTGTCTTTTTCCCAGCGAATCAGGTGGCTTATCCAAATCCAAGCTGTCCTTCAAGTATTTTTTACAGGGTGAGGCTGTCAACAACAGTGCAGTACACCGCAACAGGCCCGGGCGGCAGTGCCACAATCAGTGTCCCCATACAGTTCGGGCAATTTACTTCAGGTGCAGGGATGTTCCACTTCGGTTGCTAAATCTCCAGTCAGCTTCTCAGCACTATCGCCTGGGTGCAGGAGGAAGTTTGGGTCCAATTTCCGGTGCGCGGCGAGCATACGCCTTTTCGGCATTGGTGGTTTGCCACTTCCGCAGAGCTCGCCACCAGGCTGCACTCTTGTGCTTCCATGCTGTGCGGAGCTCTTTGTTCCAGAGTTCCAGCACCGCAGCATCATTGAATGACTGCACGGAGTCGATAGCAGCCTTGCGCATGGCAAGGACCTTCTCGGCAGGCAGCGACTGTAGACGCACAATGGCTGCTGCCATGGCATCTGTGTCTCCGTCGGGGATGAGGAAACCATTGACCCCGTCCACAATGATGTCGCTGGGGCCATACGGGATATCAAAGGAAATTGGAATACAGCCAGCTGCCATGCCCTCCAGTAGAACCAGAGGAGTTCCTTCAGTTTCTGAGGTAATCAGAATGAAGCTCGCTGTCTTGGTCTCACCCAAAGCAGTGGTGCTATAGCCGTGAAGGGTGGTGAAAGCAGAGGAGGAGTGGGTGGCAATGGTCGCCTCAACCTTGGGCCTGGTTTCACCCTCACCATAGACATCGAGGTGAATCGGAGAAGTCGCGTGTGCTTTACTTGCCGCTTCAATCGCGAGGTGCACACGCTTACGAGGTACAAACGCTGCCACCACAATGCCGCGGTCCACTGGACGTTCGAGCGTGATGGAGCTGGGGTCAGGCAGTGGCACCGAGTTAGGGATAACTACCAAGTTGGGGCTGGTACCGACGATGTCGGTGACATCTTTACGCTGACGTTTGGTCAGCGTTGCCACCAGGTCAAAGGCGGGAAGCTGCGCGATGCTCTTGCTGCGGGCCTCGGTCAAGATGGGGCGACCATCAGAAGTGACCCCCTCCACGTGAGCACCCTGGATCACGTGCACGGTCAGTGCGTTGCGGCGACGGTATTTCAAGAACATGTTCACCGCAGTTTTGCTATCCACGATGTAAGTGGTGGGAGTCTTGCCATTCATGCGGTCAAGGGCCCAGTGATAGAAGTCGTTGGGGAACTTCCAGAGCTTGTAAGGATTACCCTCAACGTCACATAAGACGATGCGGCGTCCGCCACGGACTCCGCGCTCGCGGAAGTCCCGGCGGTCGCTGAGCATCAGAGTGCCATCTTCACGGAAGTGATCTACCTGCAGCACGGTTACGTCATCTGCGCCATAGCGGGTGCGAGAGATTTCCTTGCCACCACGGAAGGTTGATTCAAATGAGTCACTTTCAGTGATGGGGGTGAAATCTTTGGCAGCAGAAGTAGAGGCACCCGTCGTACGAGCAGGGAAGCTCTCACCCCTGAGCCAATCCCAGAGGTTGAGAATCGAGACATCGCCGAAAAGGCGGCCCATCTTGCGAAGCTCAACCTCAACCTGGTCATAGTCAGGGAAGTTGTCGAAGGTGAGGACAGTGACGTGACTAGCACCTGCCTGGCTCATGATTCCTGCACGGTGAAGCAAGGTCACGGTGAGGCCACCGGAGTCTGTGCGAATACCCCAGGTAACACTGACGTAGTTGGAGGAAGGCAGAACGGTTGAACTCACCTGCTCATGCTACTTGTTCCCCTTGAACAAACACCGGTAGGGCTGCTCTGTCAGAATGGGGATATGAAACGGGGAATCATTGCAGGGCTCTTAGCTCTTTCGGTTGGTCTGACGTTGAGTGCCTGCGCTCCCGAAGCGCCGGTGGCAAAGCCAGCCGTGACCAAGACCGTGAAGCCGACTCCCACGCCCACAGCACACCCCGGTATTGGGCCAGAGTGCCCCACCGATGACTGCTTCACCATCACCGCAACCGGAGACATGCTCTTCCACGCAGGACTGTGGAAGCCAGCAGTCATTCCTACCGATGCCTCCGGTCGTAACTATGACTTCATGCCGTTGCTGCAAGGGCAAAGTGCGTATCTGAACAAAGCAGACGTTGCGATCTGCCACCAAGAGACCCCGTTTACCCAGATCGGTCAAGAGCCCACGGGATACCCCATCTTTGCTACCCCCTGGGAGCTCGCCACCACCGAGAAGGCCATTGGCTATGACGCGTGTGACACCTCGAGTAATCACACCGTTGACCAAGGCCACGACGGTGTTGTGCGCACACTCGATGTGCTGGATCAGAATGGCCTCAAGCACACCGGTTCCTATCGCACTCCCGAGGAAGCAAACCAGGTCCTCATCATGGATACCCCTGCCGGCAGGGTGGCATTTATCTCTGCCACCTTCTCCGTCAATGGCAACTTCAACGAGTTCGACTGGCAAGTGAACTATCCGCTGGATCCAGACGTCATGATTGCCCGTGCTGCACAGGCACGTGCTGAGGGCGCCGATGTCGTCATCGGCGTTCAGCACGCAGGAACCGAATACTCCAACGAAGCTGATATTCAGCAGATCAACAATGCACACGCATTGATTGACAGTGGCCAGTTCGACATGGTTTATGGCCACCACCCTCATGCCATCCAGCCCATGGAGCTCTATAACGGCAAGTGGATTGTCTACTCCCTGGGCAACGGCATCAGTGAATCTTCTGGTGACTATCCCGTGAACAACGAATTCCTCATCATTCGGGCACAGTTCAGCAAGGCTGCAGATGGCGCCTGGTCGGTCAGTGACATGGCGTGGGCTCCTGCCACCAATAAGCAAGATGGTGTGTATCGCTGGTGCTCGGTGGCTTCGGATGCTCCACAAGGTGTCTGCCAATCACCTGAGTTCGATGCTGGTGTGCGCGAGCGCACCCGTGCCACGGTCAACGCCATGGGCGCTGAAGCTGCTGGTGCTCATGAGTGGCTTGTGACTCAGGATAGATAGCCGCATCACCACACATACCCTTTGTTACGGCTCGCGTCTGACCTCAGGTCTCATAAGAAACACTCAGGTTACGCTTAAGTACGAACTTTGTTCCCACACCCAATCATGAAATGAGAGTGTTATCTCGATGGCTCAGTCATCTTTTCTTTCCTCCCTCAAGAAGGCCTTCCGTTCAGGCGCAAAGCAGGCTGGTGCCACCGCTGCTGTAGTCGCTGACAAGGTAGAGGACGTCACCGCCGACGCAACTGTTGTTGCGAAGAAGGCAGCAACCACCACCAAGAAGGTCGCCACCACTGTCAAGAAGGACGCATCTAAGACTGCGGCTTCTGTTGGTAAGGATCTTGCTCACGCAGCTAACACCATCAAGAAGGATGCAGCGAAGACCACTGCAACCGTCAAGAAGACCGTTGCTGCCGCTAAGCCCGCTGCAAAGAAGGCTCCTGCGAAGGCAGCAGCCAAGCCCGCGGCTAAGCCAGCTGCAACCAAGGCTGCCCCCAAGGCCGCTGCTAAGACTGCTGCAAAGCCTGCAGCAAAGCCCGTAGCGAAGAAGGCTCCTGCTAAGGCAGCTGCACCTCAGGCAGCGGCAAAGCCCGCAGCTAAGAAGCCTGTAGCAAAGCCCGCCGTAGCTAAGGCAGCTCCAAAGGCCGCTGCTAAGCCTGCTGCAAAGGCACCTGCAAAGCCTGCTGCAAAGGCACCTGCAAAGCCTGCTGCTAAGCCAGTCGCTAAGGCTCCAGCAAAGAAGGCTCCTGCGAAAGCAGCTGCCAAGCCAGCTGCGAAGAAGCCTGCAGTAAAGAAGTAATTTGAGCCCAGCTCACAAGATGGCATCCCTTCGGGGATGCCATCTTTGTTTGCAGGGAATACTTTTCTCTGCGGGGGACTTATCCTCAGAGATAGCTGAATAAGGAGCACACGATGCCTGCTGTAACCGCTGATACCTTCACACTTTCCCACCTTGCACCTGCCGTTGGCCGTGCGCGTGCGGTGAAGTCAGTGACCAAGGGACCCCAGGCATTTGAAGGTGACGGTTTCCCGGTGACCCGTGCTTTTGCCGGGGTCTCCTACCAAGACATTGATCCCTTCATTCACATGGACCAGATGGGTGAAGTGGAATACGCACCCTATGAACCCCGTGGAACCTCATGGCACCCGCACCGTGGTTTTGAGACCTTCACCTACATGATCGATGGCACCTTCCAGCACCAGGACAACCACGGTGGTGGCGGCATCATTGAGAACGGTTCTACCCAATACATGACCGCAGGTTCTGGTGTGCTTCACATCGAGACTCCTCCAGACGAACTGGTGATGTCTGGTGGTTTCTTCCACGGTATTCAGCTCTGGATCAACCTGCCCGCTGCAAAGAAGATGACGGCACCGAACTATCAAAACCTTGCTGGTGGAGATGTTGAGCTGCTCTCCAGCCAAGATGGTGGTGCACTCATCCGCGTGATCGCCGGCGAGATTGATGGCCACGTTGGTCCTGGGAAGTCACAGACCCCGATGACCATTGCTCACGTCACCTTGGCTCCGGGAGCATCTGTCTCGATTCCGTGGAACCCTGAGTTCAATGCTCTTGCTTACACGCTTGCAGGTCAAGGCACTGTAGGCGAGGGTGAGCTCGGAGGTTCGGCAGCACCGATTGCTGCCGGAACCCTAGCTGTCATGGTTGATGGAGATCGAGTTGTTCTCACAGCTGACAAGGTTCAGGATGCACGCAATGGTGCACTGGATGTTCTGCTCCTCGGTGGCCAGCCCATCAACGAAACAGTAGTTGCCTATGGCCCCTTCGTGATGAACACTAAGGCAGAGGTTGTTCAGGCGCTCGAAGACTTCAATTACGGACGCTTTGGTCAGATTCCTGACGATGCTCTCCAGCCCTTCCACCACAGGCACTAACTTTCCTTCTCTAGGTTCTGGAATAGCCCCGTAGGCTTTCAGGCGAAAGGGGCAACATGACGCAAACTGATATTCACCCTCACCAGGTGAGCCGTTTGCTGCTTGTCTTGGCCGTGTTAGGGCCTGTGCAGTCGGTATTGGGCTGGAGCTTGTCGGCTGCTCTCTGGCCTGGCTATGACCCCATAGTCCAAACCATCAGTGAATTGGCATCACCAGAATCTCCTGTGAGATATCTCCAATCAAGTTTCTTTATCCTGGGCGCACTCATCGACATCGTTGTTGCTCTGAAATTCACGGTGATAGCTAAACCAGCTCGCGTGTTGTTTTTTCTGGGAGGGCTGGCAACGATTGGTCTCACGATTTTCCCCACCCCGTTGGTGGGAGTCTCTGAGCCTCACAGAGTGTTCGCCACGATTTCTTTCGTCATCTTTTCGATATGGCCCGTGTTTGGCATGCGGCTTGGTCGCGAATGGCCACCCATCGTTCGACCGCTTGCTTCCATTGTTGCGACGCTCGTGCTGGGAGCTATTGCAATCGGATTCTTGGCAATCTGGACGAATCCCGAAATCCAGACTGCAGGATTCTGGGAACGAGCCGTGACAACAAGTCAGGCCATTTACCCAGGCTTGGTGATATTCCTGTCTTGGCGGTTTTTGAAAAACCACAATCCCAGCTCTGTAACAAACATGGGTTAACGCAAAGAGTCCCTCACCAACAGGTGAGGGACTCTTTATCTGTAGGCCCCAAGGGGATCGAACCCTTGACCCTCGGATTAAAAGTCCGATGCTCTAACCAACTGAGCTAGAGGCCCGCCACACATCAAGTGCCCTTCTAGTTTAGAACAGAGCTGAGTGGTGCTTGTCACGTCTATTCGTTGAAGAGCGGTTATCGAAAGTGTATAGTTTTTAACTAAACGGAGTGACGATGACTGCCTATTTAGCAATGCCCACCGAACGTATCAAGACTGCTCGGCAACGCCGTGGCATCGGGGTGCGGGCTCTGGCGCGCATGGCAGGAGTTACTCCAGGCGCAGTTACCCAATGGGAGAAATCTGAGGGACAAGGCAAGCTCAGAGAGTCCACTTTGCGCCGGGTTTTAGCCGCAATGGATACCACCCTTGAAGCTGAATTCCCTACACCCACGCGTGCCCCTCTTACTAGAAGGGAAGATCGAGTTGCACTCGAACTGCACCGAGCGGTAGCAGCGAAGCTCGTGATGGATCCAGACGTAGTACTGTCCGTGGTTCCTGGGAATATTCGTTCTATGAGAGAACGTGTTCAAGGTAATGCTGCACAAGCAGGACTAGATAGATGGGAATTTCTTGTCGAGAATCGCCAGATAGGGGCGTTAGTCGATCAGATGCTCAGCACAGATTCACTCTCTGCTTCATTGCGACAAACGTCGCCTTTCATGGGTGTGCTCACCGCGCACGAACGCGAAGAAGCAATTGACCGCGCTGTTCGATGAAGAGGGCAGACCTCGAGTTAGCAATTTATACAGCTAGCCAGATCATCCGACAAGATTCAGTGCTCGTTATCGGATCTCAATCCATTTTGGGTAGTTATTCAGAGACTCAACTACCTGTTCGTGCAACGATGTCTCAAGAAGTCGACATCGCCCCTCTTGCGGATGATGAAATGGAAACCCTGGCAACCCGTATTGATGTTCTTGCTGGCGAATGGTCAGATTTTGACTACACGCATGGCTTCTACATCCAGGGTGTCAGCGTGAAAACCGCCTACCTCCCTAGGGGGTGGGAGATGCGTGTGATAACCGTTTCACCACCGGGCCATTCAGAGATAAAGGGACTTTGTCTAGAGCCGCATGATCTTTCTGCAGCGAAGCTTGCACGCAACGATCAGAAAGATCGTGAATTTGTTTCAGCATTAGTGCGTGCTGGACTCGTTTCTGCGGTCTTAGTCGGTGAAAGAATTTCCGCCATCTCAGACCAAAGGTTCTTGCCTGTTCAGAAGGAAGCTGCTCTCTCCTTCATTCGCAGTTTAGGAAACTAGTTCCAGCCCAGCTGATTAAACAGTTCATAGCTGGTGGGGTCATCTGGCAGGTACCAGTTGAAGCCTTCAAGCGCGAAGACTGCGACCAGGTTTGCCACCACAGTGAACAAGAAGATACCGATCACAATCCATGCCACCACACGACCAAACGTGGAGCTGGGGCGAACGGGCAAGAACTCGGTACCAAAGGTGAGCAAGACACCTGCGAATACCAACACAACAACAAAGCTGACCAGAGCCCAGGTGTAAAGGTGGAGGCCGAGAACGGCTCCGCCATAGCCGGGATCACCGGGCATGATGTGGAGCAGGATCTGGCGAATAGACATGGCAGCACCTAGTAGGGCTCCCAAGATGGCAAAGCCGAGACCAGTCATGAACCCTGAAGGTGAGAGCCTGCCTCTCAGCGAGTTCACCACGACGTACAGCGCACCTAACGAGGAGAGCATCATGCCCATGCGCTGGGTAATACACAGTGGGCAGGGATATTCACCCAGGCCGAACTGGAAATAGAACATGGCACCAGAGAGCACTCCGATATAGGCGAGCATGAAGCCAATCTGTGCCCAGAAGCCGAGCTTGCCCAACAGGATGTGGTGAGGCTTGGTGGGGGCAGGAACAACAACCCGGGTGTCACCGACAACAACAGTGGTGGTGGCATTTTCGCTCTGCAGCGCAGACACGTGAATCTCACTCATTAGAAGCTCAAATCCAGGGTGCTGGTGACGTGGTGCGCGAACAAGGCAGCCGTGGCCACGAAAGCAACGGAGTAGCCGAGTACGACGACCCAACGCTTCTTGACAAAAATGATGAGTAAGGCTGATACCAAGATCAGCGCGAAGACGATTGTGTCCATGACTTCACCCTAACCCGGGGGAGAATGAATACATGACCGCGCCTTACCGAAAGCCAGCACTCTTTGCTGGGCATGAGTTCAGTGCGTTCCAAGGCGGGGATGACCCCGCAGAGGTTTCTGCTATTGCGCATGACACGGCTCGTGCTTTGCTCTCGCGCGTTCGCGACGAAGCACACCCCGACATTGTCGAGAAGGTTGTCTCCTTTGCAGATGACAATGGCATCGACACTTTGGCTGAGTTGTGGTCTCGCTCCAGCGCACACTCTCTGCCCGGTGCGCTGTGGCGAATGTATTTGATTCGTGACTTGATCCGAGCCCAAGCCACACAGATGAGTGTGCTCTTCGGCCAAGGACTATCTGTGCTCAGCACAGCGGATGTCGTGGTCGCAGGTGCTCCGACCCCTGCAGGGCCAGATGAGATGGTGAACCTGGCGGACACCATCTTGCACGGTGCTTTCACGGGAGACTTCAGTGGTGCTCTGGATCGCTCAGCTGCGTTTTGCCGGATCGTTTCAGCTGGCTGCACGGCAGTGGCCAACGAGTCAGATGCGGCGCATCCAGAACGTGCCACCACCCTCACTCTGCAGGCATCCAGGCTTACTCAAACAGCTCATGAGCTGGCTGTGTGTGCTCGTTTGTGGCGTGACGGGGCGCTCGACTAATCTGGTCAGTGCCGGACCGTAGTAACCCCGGGCTCCAATATTCGCCGCTGCGAGCGGCCTTCCGCCGAGAGGCGTTCACTGCGGTTCGGCATTTTCATGCCCTGTGCAGATTTAGAGCTGAGAGTCGTGCGTCTCCACGGCAATGATGCCGGAGGAGGGGTGCGTTGAGCTCAGGTGCACAACCGTGAAAGACGCGGTGTCGAGCATGCTGGCTTCGTCGAGTGCCGCTGACCGTGGAGTACCGGTGGCGAGCGCAAGCTCACGAATCACGGCAGGAGCAACAGGTCCGTGAGTGCAGATAACTGTGCTCTTACGCTTACGTACAACCTGTCCCACGACATAGCGCACATCTGCTTTGCCGCTTTCAAAAGCGTCCTGGCTGATCTTGTTGGTGGACTTGACGTCCTTGCCCAGTGCCTTCGCAACGGGAGCAATGGTGGCTTTGCAGCGAGCAGCGGTGCTGGAGATGAAACGCTTGGGTTTCCACGCAGCAATGGTGCGCACGATGCCATGAGCCTGTGTCAAACCACGCTCGGTGAGGGGACGCGTTGCGTCCTCACCGCGCCAGTCTGACGGCGAGGTGGCCTTGCCGTGACGAAGCACAACAACGGCGAAGGTCTTGGTGACACCGTCTTTGACCAGTGCAGCAAAGTTGTCGAGGATTTCCTTGTCGGGCTCATAGCTGAGCTCGCCACGGGCAGAAGCCAGCGGGAGCCATTCGAGAGCAGCGACCTCATCGTTGGGAACAAACTTGGACTTCTGAATGGCCTTGGTGGTCACTTCGGCAGCCCAGTACTGCACAAACTTGTTCTTGCCGTTGGGCATGACGTATTCGGTTGCGCCGAGAGGAACACCGAGGGCAACCTTGATGCCGGTTTCTTCGCGGATCTCGCGCACCGCGGTCTGGGGAAGAGTTTCGCCCGGGTCAACCTTGCCCTTAGGCAGGGAAACGTCTTTGTGTTCGGTGCGGTGAATGACGAGAACGTGGACATCATCACCGATGATGCGCCAGAGCACAGCACCTGCTGCATACACAGTTGTGGGGCGGGCGGTGCTCATCGATGTCCTCCTGGGCGACGACGCTTACTGATGCTCTTCATCAGGTGATCTTGTAAATCGATGAGAGCGTTTCCTGTCGCGTCAACGGTGTGACGTGACCAGGAACCATCTGACTCTAGCCACCATGACGCCGTTGCGTCATCCATGGCCAGATTGAAGAGTTCATCCAACTCAGTGATGTGTTCTGTGTTGGGCAGTCGCACGAGAGCTTCCACGCGACGATCAAGGTTGCGGTGCATCATGTCGGCACTGCCGATGTAGACCTGAGGGTCTCCGGCGTTCTCAAAAATGAAGATACGAGAGTGCTCGAGGTAGCGGCCCAGGATGGAGCGAACACGGATGTTCTCGCTCAAACCAGGAACCCCAGCCTTGATTGAGCTGATGCCTCGAACCCAGACATCCACCTGAACGCCAGCTCGGCTGGCCAGATAGAGCGCATCGATGATTTTCTCGTCCACCATGGAGTTGATCTTGATGCGAATGCGGGCAGGCTTGCCTGCCTGGGCATTCCTGGTCTCCTGGTGGATGAGTTTGAGCAGTCCCTTACGCAGGTGCAGGGGAGCAACCAGTAGACGCTTGAACTTCTTCTCGATGGCGTAGCCAGAGAGCTCATTGAACAAGCGCGTGAGGTCTTTACCCACTTGAGGGTCAGCGGTGAGTAAACCGAAGTCTTCATAGAGTCGGCTGGTCTTGGGGTTGTAGTTTCCTGTGCCGATGTGGCTGTAGTGCTTGAGCTCGCCCTTTTCTTGGCGGATCACCAAGGCCAACTTGCAGTGGGTCTTCAGGCCCACCAAACCATAGACCACGTGAACGCCGGCCTTCTCGAGCTTGCGAGCCCAACTGATGTTGGCCTGCTCGTCAAAGCGGGCCTTAATCTCGACCAAAGCTAGGACTTGCTTGCCCGCTTCAGCCGCATTGATCAGTGCCTGAACAATCGGGCTGTCACCGCTGGTGCGATAGAGCGTCTGCTTGATAGCGAGCACATTGGGGTCTGCAGCTGCCTGCTCCAGGAATGATTGCACGCTCGTGGAGAACGATTCGTAGGGGTGGTGCAGGAGCACATCACCTCGGCGAATCGAAGCAAAGATGCTGCGGGGTTCGTTTGCTTCTGCTGTGGTGAGTGCCGCAGCAGTGGTGGGAACGTGGGGTGGGTAGTGCAGGTCAGGACGCTTGATGCCAGCAATCTCGAACAGACCACCTAAGTTCAAAGGCTCGGGTAGGCGATACACCTCTTGCTCAGTGATATCGAGTTCACGAATGAGCAGATCCAGTGTGGTGGGATCCATCTCTTCGCCCACCTCGAGGCGAATGGGGGGACCGAAGCGGCGCTTGAGGAGACCCTTTTCGAGGACCTGGATGAGGTCTTCTGTTTCGTCCTCATCGATCTGGACGTCTTCGTTGCGGGTCACACGGAAGGTGTGGTGCTCGAGAATCTCCATGCCAGGGAAGAGGTCTTGCAGCTGGTTCGCAATGAGATCTTCAAGGGCGATGTAGCGCAGGCTGGCCACGCCTTCACGGCTGTCTACGCGCACAAAGCGAGGCAGCATCTGTGGAACCTTGAGGCGAGCAAACTCCTCAGTTCCGGTCTTCGCGTTGCGCACGCGAATAGCGAGGTTGAGGGACAGACCAGAGATGTAAGGGAAGGGGTGTGCAGGGTCCACAGCCAGTGGCATCAGCACAGGGAAAATCTGGTCGGTGAAGTAGCGGTGCAGAATCTCGTGGTCTGCTTCATCGAGCGAACCCCAGGTGACTACCTGAATGCCTGCCTCGGAGAGGGCTGGCTTCACACTGTCGTGGTAGACCTTGGCATGGCGTAGCTGCAGTTCGTGGGCACGTGCAGAAATATCTGCGAGCACATCACCGGGTGCTCGGCCAATGTTGGTAGGCACAGCCAAACCGGTCATGATGCGGCGCTTGAGTCCTGCGACGCGCACCATAAAGAACTCGTCAAGGTTGCTGGCAAAGATGGCCAAGAAGTTGGCTCGTTCGAGCAGCGGGAGCTTCTCATCTTCAGCTAACTCCAGCACGCGCTGGTTGAACGCGAGCCAGCTCAGCTCTCGGTCAAGGAAGCGGTCGGCAGGCAAATCCGCAGAAGGCTTGAGGATGACTTCATCAAAGTCATCGTCGACGTCAGGGGCGTCGATATCTGTTTCGTGCGGAGCCATACATTCATACTGGCACGGGCAGGTGACCGCAAAGAAACTAGGAGGTTATGGAAGCGTGCTCATGGCTTTCATCAGCCACGTTAAAGCGGTAGCCCACGTTGCGCACGGTGCCAATGACCTGCTCCATATCGCCGAGCTTGGCGCGCAGGCGACGAACGTGAACATCCACAGTTCGAGTACCACCGAAGTAGTCATAACCCCAGACTTCGCTGAGCAACTGCTCACGTGTGAAGACGCGGGAAGGGTGGGTTGCGAGGAAGCGCAGGAGCTCAAACTCTTTATAGGTGAGGTCCAGTGGCTTGTCGTGAACTTTGACCGAGTAGGACGCTTCATCAATGACGATGCCGGAGGCAGAAATACGAGCCTCAGAAGGTGCATCCTGGTTGGCGCGACCCAAGGCCAGACGAATACGAGCATCTACTTCGGCGGGGCCTGCCGAGTCCAAGATCACATCTGCCACACCCCAGTCAGGGCTGACAGCAGCCAGGCCACCTTCAGTAATGACAAGAAGAAGGGGTGAACTCAGGCCAGTGGCCTGCAAGATCTTGCACAGGCTCTTGGCACTGGCCAAGTCGGTGCGAGCATCGACCATGACAATGTCACTGTGTGGGGCGCTGACCAGTTGTGCAGGTTCAGCAGGGATGGTCTTGACCTGGTGTGAGAGCAATCCCAGCGCGGGAAGGACTTCCGCGTTGTGGCGCGCGGCGAGAATCAGGATGCTGGCCATACGGTCACCTCGTCTCACTTGGTGTTAATAGTCTAAATGTCTTGTGTTTCATCCAGATTTCGTATTCCTCAGTGTGGAATGCCGAGTTACCGGTTAACGACCACCCTCGGAATATGATGGTCACATGCTTCTCGCACTCGAACTTTTCTTCATCGGCCTGCTGGGCGTTGCCGGTCTGGCAATCGCATGGATCTCCGGCATCGTTGTGTACAAGCTGTTCAAGGGACAGCGCTAAGCGCATCTCATGGCTGACGATGCCTCGTCGGCTTCCGGCGACATGCCACTCTCTCCTCTGACGGCGCTTCCTGGTGCAATTGTCGGAGCTACTGGCGTTGCCTCCGCCTATGGCAACAGCCTGACTGAGCAGCGCAGCTTGCTCGCAGGCAGTGCACTTGTTGATCTTTCTGATCGCGGTGTGATTGAAGTTTTAGGTCCGGACCGACTCGGCTGGTTGGATTCTCTTCTGAGTCAGCGCCTGGACAACCTCAAGCCCGGTCAGAGTGCAGAGACACTTCTGCTCGACCCCCATGGTCACGTTCAGCACGCCATGCGTGTGTTCGAAGATGGTCAGACCACATGGCTCCTTGTTGATGAAGGCCGAGCAGCTGAGCTGACAAAGTGGCTGCTCAAAATGCGCTTCATGAAGCAGGTCGAGGTCGTTGACCGCAGCGCAGAGATGCTCGCCCTCGGTTACTTCGGTGAACTTCCAGACGTTTTGGTTCCGCTCATTCTTCAACCTGCTGATGTCCCCGTGATCTGGCACGACCCCTGGAATGACGTCGCCGAAGGTGGCTGGCAGTACTCAGCTCAAGAACACCCCGGCACACACTGGAACTACAGCGAAGCTGTTGTTCCTCGCAGTGCAGCGAACGAATTAGTTGACCTGGCCACCGCAGGAGTGATCTCATTCGCGGGCACCGATGCTTTCGAAGCCCTGCGTATTGCTGCCTGGCGTCCACGCATCGCCACTGAAGGCGATGACAACGCTTTGCCTCACGAATTCGATTGGCTACGCACCGCCGTCCACCTCAACAAAGGCTGCTACCGAGGTCAAGAAACCGTAGCCAAGGTGCACAATCTTGGCCACCCACCTCGCCGCCTGGCATTCCTGAGCCTGGATGGGGTGGACGTTGTTTTGCCCAAGGCCGGTGCAGCAGTGCTGGATGGTGAAACTGAGGTTGGCCACATCACCAGTTCTGCACGCCATTTCGAAGAAGGCGTCATTGCTCTGGCTATCTTGAAGCGCAATGCCAACACTGAGTCAGAGCTTGTCGTTGATGCTGAGGGAACACGTATTCCCGCAACTCAGGTGGTTATCGTTCCACCGGAAGCTGGTCGCACCGCCAACGTTCCGAGGCTCCCACGCCTCGGTGCGGTCAAGCGTGAAGGCTAGTTCGCCTTCGCATTTGCCGAGACCGCCTCATAGGCGACGGTGATCTCACCCAAACGCCAACGGCTCTTGTTTCCAATGATGGGCCACCCTGCTTCTTTCATGCCTTGGGCTGTGGCAATCCAGCGCTGAGTGGCTCCAAAACTTCCTAAGGGTGCATGAGTGAGCCACTGCTTATCCAGAGCCGTGAGGAACTCATGGATGCGCTCGCCGGGGACATTGTGGTGAATGAGTGCCTTGGGTAGACGCTCGGCCACGATTGAGGGAACCTCGAGGGTGTCGAGCTTGAGGGCAATGCTGAGGGTTTGGGGGCCGTTTGTGGTGATGGCAATCCAACTGGAAATGCGGCCAATCTCATCACAAGTGCCCTCCACCAGAACACCGCCAGGCTGAAGTCGGGCGACCATCATGTCCCAGGCACCTTGGACTTCTGGCTCGTCATATTGACGCAAGACATTAAAAGCACGGATGACGACAGGTTGCCTGTTCTTTGCAACGGGGATTTCGAAGCCGCCGCGAGCAAAAGAAATGCCCTGTGCTTGGTTGGAGGTGATGAGGTGTTCTTTTTCCCAGCGGGAAAGTTCCTCTTTCGCGATGGTGACGCGCTCGGGGTCAATCTCCAGCCCAAGGAGCTCTACCTCTGCCCTGGTCTTGCGCAGTCTGGTGGCCAGTTCGACCGGGGTGGCAGCACTGGCGCCATAGCCCAAGTCAATGACGAGGGGGTCACTTGTGGTGCGCAGGGCAGGCCAGGTTTGAATCCACCGGTCTACTCGGCGCAAGCGATTGGCGTTGGTTGTCCCACGCGTGATGTTTCCCACGGGCATGCTCACCAGTTAACCACCCAATAAACTGGAGCTATGACGCACACTTTGATTTTGCTGAGACACGGTAATAGCGACTGGAACCAGAAGAACCTGTTCACAGGTTGGGTTGATGTTCGCCTGAGCGACCAGGGCGTTGGCGAAGCCAAGCGCGCTGGTGAACTTCTTGCAGAATCAGGTGTTCTTCCTGACGTTCTTTACACTTCGGTCCTCAGCCGTGCTATCCAGACCGCAAACCTCGCACTGGACACCGCTGACCGTCTCTGGATCCCCGTCAAGCGCAGCTGGCGTCTCAACGAGCGTCACTACGGTGCTCTGCAGGGCAAGGACAAGGCTCAGACCTTGGCTGAATACGGTCCCGAGCAGTTCCAGACCTGGCGCCGTTCTTTCGACGTGCCACCACCACCCATTGCAGACGACAACGAGTTCTCTCAGATCAACGACGTGCGTTACGCCGGCATCGATGGCGCGATTCCTACGACAGAATGCCTCAAGGACGTTATTGACCGCATGATTCCCTACTGGGAATCAGACATCACCAAGGATCTTGCCGCAGGCAAGACTGTTCTGGTCACCGCGCACGGCAACTCTTTGCGCGCACTGGTTAAGCACCTTGATGGCATCTCTGACGACGACATCGCAGAGCTCAACATTCCTACCGGTATTCCTCTGGTGTACAAACTGGACGAAAACTTCCGTCCGCTTGGTCCTGCTGAATACCTCGACCCTGAAGCTGCTGCAGCTGGTGCTGCCGCTGTTGCTGCTCAGGGCAACAAGAAGTAGTCACAGCCTTTACGCAGAACACCCCCGGCCACTGGCCGGGGGTGTTCTTGGTGTAATTCGATTACTTAGAGATCTTGGTGACCTTCTTGGGCTCGAGACCTTCATATTCAGGCTGAGCTGAGGTGAGAACGGGTACCAGAACGGTCTTGGTCTCGCCGTTAGCTTCGAAGGCTACTTCGAGAAGTCCACCAGGAATGGTGTTGATGCCGCCGAGAATGATGCGGTCTTCGCTACCGGAACCCCATGAGGTGACCTGCTTGTCGTTGCTGGGGACCTCAAGGTGTCCGTCAACAACAGTGCCGCCGGAAACGAAACCAATGTGAAGTTCAACATCCACACCGGTCGAGTTGGCTGCACCCATAAGTAGGTTGCCTGTTTCTCCATTGTCACTGATGATCATGAGGTTGCGAAGCTCAAGGTCGCCCACGTTGATGCCTACGCCGTCACTTGCGTCGTAGGGGGTTGTTGTGGCCTGTGGCTGAATCAGGTTGCAACCAGCGGTACCCAAGGCAACGCCAACAGCAAGAGCAGCAGCGACAACAATACGAACCTTCACGACGAAAGCCTCCAGAGTGTGAGAGCGGCGCCCAATTCAGGGCAGAAATTCCGCAAAAATCTTCGCTTTGAGCTTATCGCATCGCGGCATTGACGACCGAAGATGCAGCACCGCTCAGTGGGAAGTCGGCTCCGATAAGACTGTCAGTAAGCCGTGGTAAACTGGGTATTGATTTTAGGGAGCTCCACACTTATGCAGTTCATTGTTGGCGAAACAGTTGTTTACCCTCACCACGGCGCAGCGAAGATTACCGAAGTACAGAAGCGCGTAGTCAAGGGTGTTGAAAAGGTTTATTTGACCCTCCACGTAGTTCAGGGTGACCTCACTGTGAAGGTTCCTGTTGAAAACGTTGACCTCGTGGGTGTTCGCGACGTAATCGGCAAGGAAGGCCTTGAGCAGGTCTTCGAAGTTCTGCGTGCTCCTTTTACCGAAGAGCCCACCAACTGGTCTCGCCGTTACAAGGCGAACCTGGAGAAGCTTGCTTCTGGTGACGTGATCAAGGTTTCTGAGGTTGTTCGTGACCTGTGGCGTCGCGACCAGGACCGCGGACTCTCCGCTGGTGAGAAGCGCATGCTTGCGAAGGCACGTCAGATTCTTATTTCCGAGCTTGCTCTGGCGAAGAAGACCGACGAAGAGAAGGCTTCTGACTTCCTCGATGAGGTTCTCGCGTCCTAACAACGCGAGTGGGCAGGCGAGTTCAGCATGTCTGGTGACCTGCACATATCGACGGCTGTCATTGTCGTTGCCGCAGGAAGTGGTACCCGCTTAGGTGCTGCACTTCCCAAGGCGTTTGTTGACCTTGCTGGTCAGACCCTTCTTGAGCGTTCATTGCGCTCGATCATCTTGTTGCCCTACCCGGTGCAGGTTGTGGTTGTTGCCCCAGCAGACTTTGTTGCTGATGCCGAAGCAATTGCCCACAAGGTTGCTCCTGGTTTAGGGGAACTGGTCTCTGTCGTCACCGGTGGCACTACTCGTCATGATTCGGTTGCTGCAGGTCTTGCAGCTGTCCAGTCCTCGGTTCAGGTTGTGCTCGTGCATGACGCTGCTCGTGCGCTGACTCCCACCACTCTCTTTGCTGATGTGGACATGGCCGTGCAAGCGACCAGTTCAGGTATCGTTCCCGCACTTCCAGTTGTGGATTCTCTCAAGCAGGTTGACCTCACCGGCGGTGTGCTGGGTATTGCTGATCGTGACCAATTGCGTGCAGCTCAGACTCCACAGGGTTTCCCTCGTGCTGAACTGGAAGCGGCTTACGCCGCTGCTGGTTCCTCTGACTACACCGACGATGCAGCAGTCTTTGCTGCGAATGGGGGAGCAGTGACCACCATTCCTGGCGATGAGGTCGCCTTCAAAATCACCACCGCCTGGGATCTCAACCGTGCACACCAAGTGCTTGGTGGCATCCCTGATGCCCACCGCGTAGGCACCGGCATCGATGTTCACGCCTTTGGCGAGGCTGAAAACCTGTGGCTTGCTGGTTTGCACTGGCCTGGAGAGAAAGAACTCTCTGGCCACAGCGATGGCGATGCCGTGGCTCACGCCATCTGTGACGCACTGCTTTCTGCTGCCGGGCTGGGAGACATTGGTTCCCGCTTCGGCACTGCTGACCCTGCCTATGCCAATGCCTCAGGTGAAGTTTTTGTTCATGGCAGCATCGAGCTGCTCGCTGCAGCTGGGTTCGAACCCATCAATGTCTCGGTGCAGCTGATCGGAAACAAGCCTCGCTTTAGTCCTCGCCGTGAAGAAGCGCAGGCAGTTCTGGCCGAGTGGGTTGGAGCACCTGTTTCTGTCTCCGCTACCACGACTGATGGCCTCGGTTTCACCGGCCGTGGTGAGGGTGTTGCCGCTATTGCAACAGCCCTAGTTCGCCAGCGCTAAGCGCGCTCGCAGGTAGGCTAAACACGTGAGTATTCGTCTTTTCGACTCGAAGGAGCAAGCCCTTCGGGACTTTTCTCCTCTGACCCCAGGTCGAGTGGGAATGTACGTTTGTGGACCCACCGTGCAGTCGAGCCCCCACGTGGGACACCTGCGCAGCGCCCTGGTCTATGACCAGCTGCGCCGCTGGCTAACCCACGAGGGCTACCAGGTCACTTTGGTGCGCAACGTCACGGATATCGACGACAAGGTTCTCGACAATGCCAAGGCTGGCGGCGTTGAAGAGTGGTGGGCACTGGCCTATCGCATGGAGGCAGAGTTCACTGCCGCCTATGACCTGCTCGGCATTCAGCGCCCTACATACGAACCTCGTGCCACCGCAAGTATCCCTGAGATGATCGCGATCATTGAGCGCCTTATCGAGCGCGGCCACGCTTACCCTGCTGCAGACAACTCAGGTGACGTCTACTTCGACACTTCCTCGTGGTCTAACTATGGTGAACTTACCAACCAGAAGCCTGCCGAAATGGAAGCTGCCGCAGATGCAGATCCACGTGGCAAGAAGGCTCCTCAAGACTTTGCTCTGTGGAAGGGTCACAAGGCAGGCGACCCTGAGTCGGCTTCCTGGAAGTCCCCGTGGGGTGTGGGTCGC
>NZ_JAVWTF010000015.1:30120-37980 GCF_036667855.1 Aurantimicrobium sp.
GCTCGGCCATGTCGACCAAATACCTAGGCACCTCCTTCGATATCCACGGTGGTGGCCTCGACCTGCGCTTCCCTCACCACGAGAACGAACTCGCACAGTCGGCTGCAGCCGGGGATGGCTTTGCTCAGTACTGGCTGCACAACGGTCTCGTTTCCGTCGGTGGCCAAAAGATGAGTAAGTCTCTGGGTAACTCGGTCTTCGCGGCTGACCTGCTGGATAAAGCCAAGCCAGTTGTCTTGCGCTATCTCTTGGGCTCTGCTCAATATCGGTCCACTCTCGAACTTCACGACGGTGCCATCGCAGAAGCGAAGGCCTCTTTCGAACGCATTGAAGGTTTCTTGGACCGTGTCATTCGCGACGCGGGAGAGCTAGCTTCTGCTGATGTTCCTGCCGCGTTCCGTTCGGCAATGAATGACGATCTCAACATTCCTGCTGCGCTCGCCGTGGTCTTTGAGCTGGTTCGCTCCGGCAACAGTGCCCTGGATTCTGGTGATGTTGCCACTGCTGCATCTCAGGCAGCTGAAGTTGTGGCGATGCTAGATGTGCTGGGCGTCAACCCTCTGGATGCTGCCTGGGCAACCGATTCTTCCCAGGGCGATGCCGCCCTGGATCTCTTGATGGCTGAACTCCTTGAGGCACGTGCAGCAGCACGTGCGAATAAGGACTTCGCCACTGCAGACCTTCTCCGTGAGCGACTTGCCGCGGCTGGAATCACGATCGAAGACACCCCCAACGGGGCACATTGGAGTTTCAATGGCAGGTAAGCCTCGGGCTGGAGCAGTCCGCAAATCAGGTAAGGGTCCCGTCAAGGGCACCGGTGGTCTCGGCCGCCGTGCACTTGAAGGCAAGGGTCCAACCCCCAAGGCAGAAGACCGCGAATGGCACCCTGCGGGCAAGGCCAAGATCCGTCGCGAAAAGCTGGCTGCGATGGGCAAGCTCAACCGCAACACAGTTGACGGTCAGCGCAAGGCTGCACCTAAGCGCAGCAAAGCCAACGATGACACTGAAGTTGTCACCGGTCGTAACTCGGTACTCGAGGCACTTCGTGCTCGAATTCCTGCCACCGCCCTCTACATCGCCACCCGTATCGAGATGGATGACCGCGTCAAGGAGATGCTGTCGATTGCCACCCAGCGTGGCATCCCCATCCTTGAAGTGATGAAGCCTGAGCTCGATCGCATGGGCGGTTTCGACTCCGTTCACCAAGGTGTGGCGATCAAAGTTCCTGCGTATGAATATGCCCACCCCAACGACTTGTTGGAAAAGGCATTTGATTCCAACAAGACACCACTGTTTGTCGCACTAGATGGGATTACAGACCCTCGTAATTTGGGTGCGATTATTCGTTCCACAGCCGCGTTCGGTGGCGACGGCATCATCCTGCCTCAACGTCGTTCAGTGGGTGTGACCGCTGCTGCATGGAAGACCTCTGCAGGTGCGGCAGCGCGCCTGCCGGTTTCCATGGCTGCGAACCTCACTGCAACCATCAAGTCCTTCAAAGACCAGGGTGTTTTCGTGATTGGTCTCGACGGCGGCGGAGACACCATGCTGCCCGGTCTTGAACTTGCAGATCGACCTTTGCTCATCGTTGTGGGGAACGAGGGTAAAGGCCTGTCTAAGTTGGTCACCGACAATTGCGATGCAATTGTCTCGATTCCCATCTCAGCAAGCACGGAGTCCCTCAACGCCGGTATTGCTGCCAGCGTTGCTCTCTATGAAGTAGCACGCCTGCGCTCAGCTGGCGTTTAGCAATTTCCCAGCGTTCACACGTAATCTTCTTTGTTACGTGTTGACCTACGTCGAATTACGTCCCCCACATATTGGAGAAAACGAGAATGAGCACCGGATCCCACGGCAACCGACCTACTCGAAACCAGCAGCGTGAAGCTGCTCGTGCGAAGGCTAAAGAACTTCGCGAACAACAGCACAAGAACGACAAGCGTCGCAAACTCTTTATTCAAGGTGGAGTTGCCGTTGCGGTCATTGCTATCGCTGCCCTCTTCATCTCAACCATTGCCACCTCGGCACCCAAGGAAGGTCCTCGCCCTGCCAATATGGCCAGCGATGGAATCGTTCTCAGCGGTGCCAACATGGCTGCAGTGTTGAGCGAAGCAGGTTCCCCAGGTGCTGACCCAGTGGCTAATCTTCCTATGCCTGGTTCGTCCACCGTGGCCATCGAGGTTTACCAGGACTACCTGTGCCCTGCATGTCAGGCATTTGATGCTGCTAACGCAGAACAGTTGCAGACACTGGTTGAGGCTGGTGCAGCAACGCTGGAGCTTCACCCCATCGGTATGTTGGCCAACCAGTCTGCTGGAACCAAGTACTCGATTCGTTCGACTGCAGCAGCTGCGTGTGTAGCGAACTACTCGCCCGACACCTTCTGGAAGGTCAACCAGGCTTTCTACGCTAACCAGCCACAAGAAGGTACTCCTGGTCTCAACGATGATGAGATCACGGCGTTGATTGACGCACAGAAGCCACAGAACCAATCCAAGATTGCCAAGTGCATCAAGGACAAGACCTTTGTCCCCTGGGCGACTCAGGCCACCGATTACGCACTCACTGGACCCATGACCCAGGCTGCAAAGGACTCCGGCGCTGCTGGCGTGGGAACCCCCACCATCTTGGTCAACGGCAAGGTGTACACCGGTTCGATTGTGGATCCAAAGGAATTCTTGGCATTCGTAACTCAGGTTGCTGGTGAGTCAGCTTCCACAACTCCCGCTACTCCAGCCGCAGGTTAGGATTAACGGGTAGTGAGGTGAGTTTCACCTCACGCAAGCCGACTTGGCGCAATTGGTAGCGCACCGCTCTTGTAAAGCGGGGGTTGTGGGTTCGAGTCCCATAGTCGGCCCGTGTTTGACGAGCGTGATCGTGCCATTCTCGACTTTGAGCGTGAATGGTGGCAGCACCCCGGTGCCAAAGAGGACGCTATTCGACAAACCTTCGGTTTGTCTCCTGCTCGGTATTACCAAGTACTGGGCAAGCTGATGGATTCAGAAGCTGCATTGGCCTACGACCCCATGCTGGTGAAACGGCTGCAGCGCGTCCGGGATGACCGTCGCAGCTCACGTCAGAAGCGGGTTAACCCTGATTCATCAGAAAAGAACTGAAAGAATAGAACCATGGCTGAGAAAACAGAGCGCGACCAGTTCGACGACCTGACCCCCGGTGGGGAGCGTCGTGGTGTTCACCGTGCGCCTAAGCGCCGTGGTGCAGGCTTTGTTCCATTCGCCTGGGCAGCTTTGGCCACCGGTGTTCTTGTCGTGGGCGGTGTGGGAACACTCATCGTCACGAGCGACAGCATCAGTATGAAGGATTTCGAGAGTATCTTCGCCTTACCCACGGCGGCAGCTTCAGCTACGCCGAAAGCTACTGCTGCTCCGACGGTTGATCCTGCTTCGGTCGTTAACGTGCTGAACGCCACCGGTGAAACCGGTATTGCCACCGCCGTGGGTGACCAGATTGCTGCCGAAGGCTGGACCGTTGGAGCCAAGTCCAACGCCAGTGAAAGGGCAGAGAAAACCTTTATCTACTACGGCAACCCCACCCTGGAAGGTGCTGCCCGAGGCCTTGCCCAGACTCTGGGATACGGCGAAATTAAGCTCACCGATAAGTACATTGAGAGCTCCGCACAACTCACTTTGGTTGTGGGACAGGACCACGCCGGCTAAATCGTTGTCATATCGCGACACTTAAAAGTTAGGTAAGGCTAACTGTTTTGTGCTATTCCCCAGTAGTGTGAGACCAACGGCACAAGCGATTTGTGTGTGTCGGTTGGGATACTGCAATTGGAGTTACACATGGCCACTGGAACCGTTAAGTGGTTCAACGCTGAAAAGGGCTACGGTTTTGTAACCGTAGACGGCGACGAGCAGGACGTATTCGTCCACTACTCCGCTATCGACATGAACGGCTACAAGGTCCTCGAAGAGGGTCAGAAGGTTGTTTTCGAAATCGGTACCGGAAACAAGGGTCCTCAGGCTGAGTCGGTTCGACTGGCTTAAAGCCTCGTAATATTCGGGCACGCCCGAGCTAACGCCGTCCACGAATGTGGGCGGCGTTAGTCTTTGCCCGTGACTACTTTTTCGCGAACTCTTTCCCGTGTTGTTGGTGTAGCAGCTGCGAGTGCTTTGGCGCTCGGCTTGGCGGCCTGTTCTGGCGGTGCCAGCGGCCCAGCAACTCCTGACTACAAGTCGACCTATAAGGCGCCGGCGCCCATTGCTTATGCACCCCTGACCGGTGTGGCACTAGCCGAAGGCACTGCTGTGGGACCTGCGCTGTCTGTGAAGATCTGTAACGTCTTTGCGTGTGAGCCACAGGATGGCCTCAACCAGGCTGACGTGGTCTTCGAAGAAATCGTGGAGGGTGGCATCACCCGTTACGTGAGCATCTGGAACTCGAACGTTCCCGTCAGCGTGGGTCCTGTCCGCTCATTGCGCCCCATGGACGCAGACATTGCTGCCCCCTTTGGCGGCATCATTGCGTACTCCGGTTATGGCGCTCAGGAAACCCGTGACCTTGCCGTTGACACCGGCTTGGTCAACGTCACCGAGAACGATCCTGCGATGTACCGCAACGACTACAACGTTGCTCCCTACAACCTGATGCTGCACGCACAGGAAGTCATTGCGGCTAACCCTGGTCTTGCCGCTCCTGCACAGCAGTGGGCATACTCCGGAACGCTGGCAACCTCGACTGCGGTTCTTGACGGAACTCCCGCAACCTCTGTTCAAAGCATCTTTAGCAACTCTTCTGACAACACCTGGACCTATGACGGTGCTGGTCGTTACCTGCGCACCCAGTGGGAAGGTCCTGACCTTGACCTCACCGGAGCTCAGCTTTCTGCTGCCAACGTCGTCATTATGCGCGTGAACGTGGATGAGTTCGTCGGCGTTCCCCGTACCCGCATGGTCGACTCGGGTGAACTCTTCGTTCTTAGCGGCGGCAAGGTCGTTCACGGCACTTGGAGCAAGGCAGCAACTGCGGCTCCCATCGTGTTCAAGGGTGACAATGGCGTGACTATTCGCCTGGCTCCTGGTAACACCTGGATCGAGATGGTTCCGCTTGAGTCGTATGTCTCAGGTGGCACTGTCAACATTGCCGGCTAGCTCTGTCGAGTTACTGCATGAAGCCCACCCCAGCGAGGGTGGGCTTCATGCTTTCGCTGACCGCGTACGCACTTGCACTCGGTGCAGGAGAGTGCCAATATTGAGTTAGCACTCGATTGAATTGAGTGCTAATCCCTGCAGTATTTCTGACGTCCGGGAGGGACGAAAAACAACCATGGCAAAAATCATTGCTTTTGATGAAGAGGCACGTCGCGGTCTAGAGTGCGGTCTGAACATCCTTGCTGACACCGTCAAGGTCACCCTTGGCCCACGCGGACGCAACGTCGTCCTCGAAAAGAAGTGGGGCGCCCCCACGATTACTAACGATGGTGTGTCCATCGCGAAGGAAATCGAACTGGACGACCCATTCGAAAAGATCGGCGCAGAGCTGGTTAAGGAAGTTGCCAAGAAGACTGATGACGTCGCTGGTGATGGAACAACCACTGCTACCGTTCTCGCTCAGGCACTCGTTCGCGAAGGTCTTCGCAACGTAGCTGCTGGCGCAGACCCCATTTCGCTCAAGCGCGGTATTGAGAAGGCTGTTGCAGCTGTTTCCGAGGAACTCATCAACAACGCTAAGGAAGTTGAGACCAAGGAAGAGATCGCAGCTACCGCTTCTATCTCCGCTGCTGACCCCGAGATCGGCGCACTGATTGCTGAAGCTATCGACAAGGTCGGTAAGGAAGGTGTGGTCACCGTTGAGGAGTCCAACGCTTTCGGCACCGAGCTCGAGCTCACCGAAGGTATGCGCTTCGACAAGGGTTACCTCTCCGCTTACTTCGTGACTGACCCCGAGCGTCAGGAAGCAGTATTCGAGGACCCCTACATCCTCATCGTGAACAGCAAGGTTTCCAACATCAAGGACCTGCTGCCCATCGTGGACAAGGTCATCCAGACCGGCAAGCAGCTGCTCATCATCGCGGAAGACGTCGATGGCGAAGCTCTCGCAACCCTCGTGGTCAACAAGATCCGTGGCATCTTCAAGTCGGTAGCCGTCAAGGCTCCTGGTTTCGGTGACCGCCGCAAGGCCATGCTTCAGGACATCGCCATCCTCACCGGTGGTCAGGTCATCGCTGAAGAGGTCGGCCTCAAGCTCGAGAACGTTGAGCTCGACATGCTGGGTAAGGCTCGCAAGGTTGTTATCACCAAGGACGAGACCACCATCGTTGAGGGTGCTGGCGACGCAGACCAGATTGCTGGCCGCGTAGCTCAGATCCGTGCCGAGATCGACAACACCGACTCCGACTACGACCGCGAGAAGCTCCAGGAGCGCCTGGCTAAGCTCGCCGGTGGTGTTGCAGTGATCAAGGCTGGTGCCGCTACTGAAGTTGAACTCAAGGAGCGCAAGCACCGTATTGAGGACGCTGTCCGTAACGCTAAGGCTGCTGTTGAAGAGGGCATCGTCCCCGGCGGTGGTGTTGCACTGATCCAGGCTGGCAAGACTGCTTTCGAGAAGCTCTCGCTGACTGGTGACGAAGCAACCGGTGCAAACATTGTGAAGGTAGCTATTGAAGCTCCTCTGCGTCAGATTGCACTCAACGCAGGTCACGAGCCCGGCGTTGTCGTCGACAAGGTTCGTTCACTGGCAATCGGTTGGGGCCTCAACGCTGCAACTGACGAGTACGTTGACCTTCTGGCTGCGGGCATTATTGACCCAGCTAAGGTAACCCGCTCGGCTCTGCAGAACGCAGCTTCTATCGCAGCTCTCTTCCTCACCACTGAGGCAGTTGTTGCTGAGAAGCCTGAGAAGGCAGCACCCCCCATGGGTGACCCCTCAGGTGGCATGGACTTCTAAGTCCAGATAAACCACAAAGAACGCCTCCCCGCCGATTGGGGAGGCGTTCTTTTTGTCTCTGCGGTTACCCGCGGAACATTCGGGCCGTGGCCTGCTCAATGTCCATGTATTGCTGAGCAGCCAGGGAGAGTGCGTGGTTGATGGAGCTGAGGCTCTCGTCTACGCGTTGGGCGGTGAGATGCCACTCGGAGACCACAGCTTGAAAGGCTGTTGCCGCAGTGCCACTCCAGGAGCTTTGCAGATTGCTCAGCTGCGAGTGGAGGGCGAGAACTTCACTCTGAATTCGAGAGATGGACTGCTGTGCAGCTGAGCTGGCATGGGAGACAGCTTCGCTGTCGACGTGAAAGACGGGCATGAAATCTCCTAGGGGTAAGGAGAGCGCATCCGACCCCTGAGCGGAGGGGGGAGTGCTGCGGGTCGGATGCGCTCTGAGGCCAAGATAGGAGATCTTGTGGGGTCCCTAGAGCGCTTCAGCTATAGCTGTGGAGGAGTTAGTCCTGAACAGGGGTGTGGACGACAGGAAGAGTCACCGAGAACGTGGCGCCGCCACCCTTGGTCGCGGTGACGTTAATACGTCCCTGGTGTGCCTTCACGATGGATGCCACGATAGCTAGACCGAGACCACTTCCACCTGTTTCGCGGGCGCGGGAGTTGTCAGCGCGATAGAAGCGCTCAAAGATCTTCTCGCGAATCTGCTTGGGGATCCCGTCACCGTGATCCACGATCGAGATAGTAGCTTCCCTCGCAGCATCGTTGTGGGAGACGACCAGCTCGAGTGGTGTTCCCGACTCAGTAAAGCGAAGAGCATTACCCATCAGGTTGGTGACAACCTGGCGAATCTTGTTCTCTGCAGCCAGTATTTCTACTGAGTCACCCTCGACAGTGATGGTGCGCTCAGGGTCGAATGCGCGGGCATCGAGTGCTGCATCATGAGCGATCTTCAACAGATCA
>NZ_JAVWTF010000016.1:0-35158 GCF_036667855.1 Aurantimicrobium sp.
GCTTTCCTTGTTGGCCAGGGCAAGCGTTTTGCCAGTTTCTAGGGCTGCCAGCGTGGGGCCAAGACCCACCGAACCTGTAATTCCGTTGAGCACGACATCGGCATTGACGGAACGAACAAGCTCTTCTGCTTCAACGTGGCCAATCGCAATATTGCTCACACCGAATTCGGTCGCCTGTTGGTGCAGAACCTCACGGTTACTGCCCACAGACAGACCCACAACCTCAAAACGGTCACGGTTTGCGCGGATGACATCCAGCGCCTGAGTTCCGATGGAACCAGACGAGCCAAGGATCAATACGCGACGCATAACAGCCATCTTTCCACTCTTCCCCTCTAGCCATGTCATTCGGGTACGAACTATTATGGAAAAGATTGTTAACTCTGCGAAAAATCACGAATTTTTCCACGCCTACCCCCACGTTCCTCAACGCTGAGGAAGTTAGGATTGCACTATGTCAAACACCTCTGCCCCCGCATCCGTTGCAGTAACTCAGGAACGTAAGGTTGTCACCTCGATTCCTGGTCCCAAGTCTCAGGAAATGCACAAACGACGCGCAGAGGTTGTTCCTCCTGGCGTGGGTGCTGCACTTCCCGTCTACATCGAGAACGCCTACGGATCCATCGTTCAGGACGTTGACGGCAACCAGTTCATTGACTTCGCAACCGGCATCGGCGTGACCACCATCGGTCACGCAAACGATGCTGTGGTTGCAGCGGTTGCAGAGGCAGCTGCGCACTTCACTCACGTGTGCTTCACCGTGACCCCCTACGAGGGCTACGTCCAGGTTGCAGAACTTCTGGCCAAGCACACCCCCGGCAATCACGCCAAGCGCACCATGCTATGTAACTCAGGTGCTGAGGCAGTAGAGAACGCGGTCAAGATTGCCCGCAAGTACACCCGCAAGAACGGTGTTGCTGTTCTGGATCACGCGTACCACGGACGTACCAACCTGACCATGAGCATGAACTTCAAGAACGCCCCCTACGCGACTGGTTTCGGACCCACCGCACCCTCGATCTTCCGCGCACCTAGTTCCTACCCCTTCCGCGACGGTCTCTCCGGTGCAGAAGCAGCTAAGCGCACCATCACTTACCTCGAGAAGGTCGTTGGAGCAGAAGATCTCGCCGTCGTCTTCGCAGAGCCCATCCAGGGTGAAGGTGGCTTCATCGTTCCTGCAGATGGTTACCTTCCTGCAATCCAGGAATGGTGCACCAAGAACAACGTTGTTTTCGTAGCTGATGAGGTCCAGGCAGGTATGGCTCGTACCGGTGCCTACTTCGCATCTGAAGGCTTCGGTTTCGTTCCCGACCTCGTCACCATTGCTAAGGGTGTCGGTGGCGGTATGCCTATCGCTGCCGTAACCGGCCGCGCCGAAATCATGGATGCTTCTCACCCTGGTGGTCTTGGTGGCACCTTCGGTGGAAACCCTGTTTCGTGTGCCGCAGCAATTGCGATCTTCAGCGAAATCGAAAAGGACAACCTGCTCGATGAAGCTAAGCGCGTTGAGAAGACCCTCGGTGGTGGCCTCAAGAAGCTGCAGGAGAAGTACCCCGTCATCGGTGAGGTTCGCGGTAAGGGTGCCATGCTCGCTATCGAGCTGGTTCAGCCCGGAACCAAGGACCCCAACGCAGAAGCAGTGACCAAGATTGTGGCATTCGGTGCGCAGCACGGTCTGCTCTTGCTCTCGGCTGGAACCTACGGAAACGTTCTGCGCTTCCTACCTTCGGTCAAGACCAGCGACGCACTTCTCGAAGACGCCCTCGGTGTCCTTGACGAGGCACTCGCTTCTCTCTAAAACAACTAGATTATGAGGGGTCACCGCGTCTCACGCAGTGACCCCTCTTTTCTTTTTCATCTAAGGAATGAACATGGCTGGAACCGGCACCGTTGCCACATCAGAAGAACTAGCAGTCCTGGTGCGCAACGACTTCATCGAGTCCCGCCATGCCGGAAGCGTCGTTGTTGTGGATCCTGCGGGCCAGGTGCTCTTTAGCAAGGGCGACCCCAACGCACTGGTCTTCCCACGTTCCGCCATGAAGCTCTTTCAGGCCATGGGTATTTTCTCCACGGGCATTGAGCTCTCCCCCGAATTCACCGCGCTGGCAACTTCTAGTCACACCGGATCCGCAGCACATGTTGAGCTCGTCAACGAACTCCTCGCTACCGGCGGGTTCACTGAAGCAGACCTTAAGTGCGCCACCGAATGGCCTGTGAACAAGGACATGCTCAAGCAGGTTTACCAAGCAGATGGTGGAGCTATGCCCATCTACCACTGCTGCTCTGGGAAGCACGCAGCAATGCTCTTGGCCTGCAAGCACGAGGGCTGGCCAACCGAGAACTATCTCGACCGCGACCATCCACTTCAAGTTCGCATCCTGGAAGCCGTGGAATACCTCACCGGCGAAACTATTACTTCAACAGCGGTTGATGGCTGTGGTGCTCCCGTTCACGCCATGCCGCTAGTGAAGTTGGCATCTGGTGTTGCCAAGATGCTCACAGCCGATGATTCTGCTCCCATGGGAATCAAGGATTCTGCGCAGAAACTGGCCTCCTCGATGCTCGCTCACCCGTGGATCGTGGGAGACCACGGGGAGCCCGATGTCATCATCATGGAAGAGCTCGGCTTCACAGCCAAGTCTGGCTATGAGGGCGTCTTCATTGTCTCCACCCCCGATGGCACCACCGTTGCCACGAAGATCCTGGACGGCAACCTCCGCACGGCCCCCATTGTTGCTTTGCAAGCCCTGGTCCGCGCCGGTGCACTCGAGCAAAGCAAGGTTGATGCACTCATTCCTCGCCTCCACACCGATGTTTACGGTGGCGGCAAGGTTGTTGGGCAGCTTCAGACCACGTTCTAGTCGCTAGCCCAGCACTGTTCGTGCTGTGGAGGTCACATCGATGACCATGCCTTCGGGCATGAATATCGAGACAACTGGTGGATGCCAGGTTTTCTGCAAACTCACCGTTGCGCTCCTGCCGTCGTTGGTGACCGCCGAGACCACAGAAACACCCTTGCTCTCGGCAGCAGGGATGAGTTGCAAGTAGTGATCTGTTTCTGAGCGCACCGCAGAGCTGGTGAGAGTAATGGACGCATGCCCGTTTACTACCTGAACGTCATCCAAGTTGAAGGCTTCCGCCGCGGCGAGCGCAGCGCCGTCTGCCACGGTGAAGAGTCTTTTCCGCTCGATATAGAGGCTGGTGGCAGCCACAGTGCCCAAAATGACAGCGAGCCCAATGAGCCCAGCAAAGATGATGAGGATCAGGCTAGATCCCTCTTCCTCTAAATTAATACGTTTTCCGAACATTATCGGACTCCGTGGAAGCGAGAAACAACTTGGCTAGCTTGAGAGGAAACTGGAACAACGGCTGCTTGATCGAGGTTGAGCACAGCTGGAACTAGTGGCATCACCACTTTGACCCCCACGCCGATACTCACAAGTGACTCTGGCTCTAAACAGCTTGATGAGCAGGTGATGGTGATGTCTGCATTCTTGGAGTCAAGGCCATAGTCGGCGAGCGCGAAGTCAATGGCCTGTTGAGCTCTTTTGATTGCAGTGTCTTGATCTGGAGACTCAACATAAACTCGTGCTGCCTGTCTGGCAGCACCTTCAGTAGCCAACGTGGCGCCTTGAACCGCACCCACTGCCAAAACCAAATACACCAAAGGAATCAAAAGCAGCATTCCTGCAGTGATGAACTCGAGCGAAGCAGACCCTTCGTCATTAGTTGAGAACTTCGGTAGCTGCATGCCCGCTCACCTCCATGGAAGTGGCAGGACCCCACAGCCCAATCATGGGCAGAGGAGCTTTGACGGTGATCACGGTGGCAGGTGCACCCATCCACTGCTGGCTTGCGACAGAAATGTCCTTGGCATATTGCTCCCCAACTGCCGTAGTAATGAGCTCTTTCGTTCTTTGCACTCCATCTGCAGGAGTGGAGTCGATCAGTGCGCCCCACCTCGCCCCTTCAGATGCGGCATCTTGAATCGTGTTGCGCACATGAAGTGCGAGTCCCAATTGCAGAATACCGAGGGTAAGGAAGGTCAGCAGAATGCCCACAAAGACGAACTCGACCACAGCCGAGCCGCTCTCTTCATGGCGCACTCTTTCGAGTACGCGTCCCAACCCTGCCTTCATGATGTGTCCTAGAAACTCACAACGCGAGAAATAGCCTGATCAAAGACCGTGCCCAAGGCAGGTGCTGCAATGGCCCAGATAGCAACGACGAGCCCGGCCGTCATCAGCGTGATGAGTACCCATCCGGGCACATCTCCACGCTCATCTGTGACTTTGGAGCTGATCTTGGCGCTCATACGAGCAATGATGTTGTTCATTTCTTTCTTCTTTCGTTGTGGGCTAAAAGCCCGATTGAATAACGAGTAATCCAGGGAATACGGCAAAAACGATGGTGACGGGGAGAATCAAGAACACCAGCGGCACCAGCATGGCTACTTCTTTTTGGCCTGCACTCTCCAGCAACCTGCGCTTGGAGTCTTCCCGGGCATCCAGAGCATGTGCCTGGAGAACAGCAGATACCGGAGTTCCACGATTCAGCGCACCCAGGATCTGCTCTATGCCTCGGGAGAGTGCTGAAATCTTGAGCTTGCGTTCTAATGTCTGCAGCGCTGTTGCCATCGGGATACCCATCTGGACATCCAGCACAACCACCCGGAATTCATCGGTGATGTCACCGTGACCGATGGTTGCCATGCGACGCAAAGCATCAGGCAGACCTTCTCCTGCGGAAAGGCTCAAGGACAAGAATTCCCACACCGCAGGCAACTGGGCCTCCATGCGTTTCACGCGAGACTTCGCTGCGTAGCCGAGGAAGTAGCGCACACTGAGGTATCCCACGAGTGAACCAATGACAGGTACTAGGACATAAGCGATAAAGCTGGGCTGAGTGATGAACGCAACCGCGCCATCCACAACAAGACCCGCTGCAGCACCCCACAATCCCCACGTAACCTGACGGGCACGGAACTCTGAAACACTCAGCGCAGACCCCGCCCGAGCAAGATCTAGCTGGAGAGCATCTGTTGGTCCAGCAAACTTCTCACTCATCACAACCAGACTTGCCTTGAGGCTCCTCACCCCAAAATCAAACTGTGGAAGAGGTGCAGAACTCTTCTCCGTCACATCGGCATAAGCCTGAGGAGAGATGTCTGCAACCATGTGTGCCACACGCCTCTGCAATGAGGCACTTCGGAAGCTGGGCAGCGTGGTGAGAATGATCCACACACCCAAACCGAAGAGGGCACCAAGTCCAATACCCCACGCACCGAGAGAACTCATGCGAGCCACCTCTTCTCATCTGGGAGGTAGCCCACTGCAGACATGATGCGATAAGCAAGCATGCTCACACCCAGCCCAATCAGAATGAGCACAATTCCGGCCCCTGAGTTATAAGCCTGGGCTGCCTCTGGACGAGTTGAAAGGAGTACCAAAACTATCCAGGGTGCCATCACACCAATACGAGCCGCCAAACGGATCCACCCTTGACGCGCTTCAACTTCTTGGCGCAGAGCAGATTCTGCTCGCAGGTGAGATCCAAGCGAACCCAATACAGTGGTGATTTCTGTTCCACCTAGTTCACGACCCAGGCGCAGGGTTTCAATAATGCGATCCCCGTTGGGGTTCGCCCAACGAGCTTTGAGATCCTTCGCGGCAAGCTCAAAATTGCCAGAAACCTTGTAATCCTGGGCAAAAAGCGCTGCAGGTGTGCTGACGGCCTTCGAAGAGAAACCCGCCAGGGAAACTACAGCATCAGGAATATTGGCACCTGATCGAATGGCAGAAATCAGAGCATCCACCACATCAGGCCACTGGTTTCGCAATGCTTTGCGCGCTGCAGCCCGGCGGCTGGCGGCAAACATCACCGGCAACATTGCGGCAGTTCCAGCAAGCACCACACTCAACACGGCAACCGCGGTGATTGCCCATGCCAGCGCGCCACCAATAACCGCCAACACTGTGCACAGAACAACCAACACGGAGGGCTTCATCCCCAACTGCAACGCCGTCTCGTTGAGTCCGCGAGAGAGGCGTGAGGGAGATGACACTTTTTCTACGTGTTCTTTCCTGGGCCACAACCTGCTGGAAACAATGAGAAAAATGCCCAGCCCAGCACTGGCACCTAGGAAGATGCCAAGTATTTCTAGAGATGACAGTCTCATGCTGCATCCAACACGATTCGTGGGTTCAAGTTCGTGAGCTCAAACTTGTCTAGGCGCACAGGAGCATCACCGGTCGCAACTAAAACATCATCAACCATGTGGAAGATAACTGTCGCCTCGATCTCCCCGTCAACAACGCGACCAGAGGGGGCAATGATTTCGCTCACACGACGACGACCAAAACGATCAAGCTCACAGTGAACAACAACATCAATGCAGCTGGCCACAGTGGGAACGACAAAGCTGGAGTCAATGTTGCGACCGGCAAGAAGAGGCAATGTGCAGAGCTTGGTCAGGGCATCCTGAGCACTATTGGCATGCAGCGAGCATGCACCAGGAAGTCCACTGTTGAGAGCAATGAGCAGATCCAGGCTCTCGGCTTCACGCACCTCTCCCACGACCAAGCGATCTGGACGCATACGCAGTGCTTCTTTGATGAGTCGGCGAAGAGTGATCTCGCCTGTGCCCTCGAGGCTTGCCTGACGGCACTGCATTGCCACACAATCACGCGCATCAAAGTTCAGTTCAAAGGTTTCTTCCACCGTGATGATGCGATCGTTCTCACGAGAGGAACGAAGCAACGCATTGAGCATCGTGGTCTTCCCTGCCTGAGTTGCACCACACACCAGGATGTTCTGACGTGCGAGGACACTCATCCTTAAGAATTCAGCTGCCTGACGCGTCAGGGAGCCACTCTCGACCAAGTGACTGAGGTCGCGCACATTCTTCGAAAACTTACGAATGTTCACAGCCCAGTGCTTGGAGGTGATATCCGGGATGGTCACGTGGAGACGAGAACCATCGGGTAAAGATGCGTCCACAAACGGTGACGACATATCGACTCGGCGTCCGGATGCCTGCAGCATGCGCTCAACCAGGTCGCGAACCTGCGCATCAGTAAACGAAAGCTCAGTCAGCTCAGCTACGCCGTTGCGTGCAACGAAGATTTCTGTGGGGCTATTGATCCAGATTTCTTCAATCGATGGATCTTCCAGCAGAGGCTGCAGTGCTCCGAAACCATTGAGCTCGGCCATAGCTAAGGAACGAAGTTCCTCATCGCTCAGGGGTGCGCCTGAGTTGTGTGTTCCATCCCGAAGAATCTCATCTCGCAACAACTGCTCAAGATCTGGAGACAGAGTAGACGTCGCGGTAACACTGTCATGTGCCTTGGCGCGCACAGCACCAACGATGCGGGAGATGGAATCGGACATGAAGAAATCATGCCCGTTCCCTCACAACCGCCTCAGGAGTTATCCACACCCGCTCCGCTTAAGCCAGATGCTCGAGAGAAATATCGAAGAATTCAGAGGGTTGGTGTTCAGAAGACGGGATTTACCAATGTTTCAAGGGGAAACAACACATTGTGTTCAAGAAATGCAGGTGGCACCTCATCATGTGAAGGGACCCGCTCCCCTAAATGAGCTGGAAAAGGAAGTGTCAAGGAATCTTCATGTACCCATGTGGGCGCTGGTAGCGAATCGTGTGAAAGCCAGTGCTGAATGAGTGCAGCGATTGCTGCGTCATAGACAGGGTCGCCGGTTGACTCAGGCCGATTAAGCGTCAACGCCAACCGCACCACATGATCTAAGCGCAACAAAGTAATGCTGTACGCGATGAATGCTCGATACGCACGCACAGGATTCTCAGCAACTAAAGCGTCACGGATGAACTCTGCAACTTCGCCAGGCGTTTTAGCTTTTGTGGGAATGGTCACCAGGCGATGTTCAGTCAGATTAAGCAAACTTTGTAATCTCTCAAAGCTCACTCCTCTTTTTCCAGTCTCAATCTGGCTGATTGCTGCCGAGGAAGTATCGGCAAAAGCTGCGAGCTTGCGCAACGTAAGCCCTCTTTCCAGGCGGGCTCGATTTAATTCTTTGCCTGCGTACACCCATGCCTCCTTTTGCTATCAAATATGATAGCAAAAGTGTTGGCTCACTGCTCAGATCAGCAGAGCTTCTGAACTACTCCAGAAACCACGAGGTTGAGCTCTGTCGGCCACTCTGCCGTGGCTTCTACCCCACGTTCCATAATCATGTTCTTGGATGCAGCCCAGGCAATGAGTTCATCAACGGTGGTGATGGCGTTCGTATTCGCAGCATCTATTGCAAGGGCACGAACAAACTCGCCCTTGCCCTTCTTGTTGAAGTGATTCAGTGCTCGCAGCTGGCCATTCTCGCCTTTTGTCACCACGCGGAGATAGACGGTGTTTTCAGCTGGAACGAGAGGAGCAAGGGCTGAGTAACCCTCAGAGCGAAGATCAAGAACCAGCTGAGGTTCAGTTTTGAGTTTCTTGGCAAGCGTTTTACGCCCAGCCTCAGCCCAAGCCTTCTTGAGGCTTCCAGCGGCCAGTGCAGGCAATTTGGAGTCGAAGGAAAGCCGATATGCCGGGATGGGCTCCAATGCGCCCACCGGGCCCAGGAGCGCTGACTGGATCATGACGTTCTCTGCCAAGAATTTCCGAGCATTTTCGTCAAGGTTCATCGCAGCCAGGCCGTCATAGAGCACGCCGGTGTAGCGATCAATGGCAGGCATGGTCGGTGAGGTCTTGACCGCTTTGTTCCGGTCAACCTCACCCATTTGCTTGGGGCTGAGTTTCAACACCTCAGCACACACCTTGGGTTTGCGTGCCAACGACACCGTGGCAGCAACGACGCGCTTACGAATAGCGTTCAGCTCGGGGAAAGACAGGGCTGATTCAGCAAGTAGCTGCTCCAACGGAGCACCTTCTCCCCCATCACGCTTCGTTTCCGAAGGTGGCAACAGAATCAACACTGCGTTTCCATAAGTGCGTAGTCCTTAAGTGCAAACACCCACGGGAAGAGCAAGTCTTCAACCGCGGGCATCAGCGTATGAGAGGTTGAGCGTTAGCCAACCAATTCTGCGGCAGAGGCAACAACAGAAACGTTGTTGTTCTCAACCGAAAGGAAACCACCAGCTGCGTTAGCAGTGATCTTCGAGCCGTCCTCAGCAGTGACGCGAACTTCACCACCGGCGAGAATCGCCAGCATAGGCTCGTGTCCGGGAAGGATACCGATCTCGCCCTCGCTGGTCTTGGCAACAACCATAGAGGCTGCGCCAGACCAGACTTCCTGGTCGGCAGCTACGACGCTGACCTGAAGGAGAGAAGAAGCCATGATTAGCCGTTTTCCTTCTGGATCTTTGCCCACTGCTCTTCAACGTCGGAGATAGCACCCACGTTGAAGAAGGCCTGCTCAGCTACGTGGTCGAATTCACCCTTAGCAATCGCGTCGAAGGATTCAATGGTGTCCTTGAGAGGAACGGTCGAACCTTCAACACCGGTGAACTTCTTCGCCATGTAGGTGTTCTGCGAGAGGAACTGCTGAATACGACGTGCGCGCGAAACGGTGATCTTGTCTTCTTCAGAGAGCTCGTCAACACCAAGAATCGCGATGATTTCCTGGAGTTCCTTGTTCTTCTGGAGGATCGCCTTGACGGTGGTCGCAACGCGGTAGTGGTCTTCACCTAAGTAGCGAGGGTCCATGATGCGCGAGGTCGAGGTCAGTGGGTCCACAGCGGGGTAGAGACCCTTCGATGCGATTTCACGAGAAAGCTCGGTGGTTGCATCGAGGTGAGCGAAGGTAGTCGCTGGAGCGGGGTCGGTGTAGTCATCCGCAGGAACGTAAATAGCCTGCAGCGAGGTAATCGAGTGACCGCGAGTCGAGGTAATGCGCTCCTGGAGGATACCCATTTCGTCAGCCAGGTTGGGCTGGTAACCCACAGCAGAAGGCATACGACCGAGCAAGGTCGACACCTCTGAACCTGCCTGAGTGAAACGGAAGATGTTGTCGATGAAGAGCAGAACGTCCTGCTTCTGAACGTCACGGAAGTATTCCGCCATGGTCAGAGCAGACAGTGCTACACGAAGACGGGTTCCTGGTGGCTCATCCATCTGGCCGAAGACGAGGGCGGTCTTGTCGAAGACGCCTGCTTCTTCCATTTCGTGGATCAGGTCGTTACCTTCACGGGTACGCTCACCAACACCGGCGAATACCGATACACCACCGTGGTCCTGAGCTACACGCTGAATCATTTCCTGAATCAGAACGGTCTTACCCACACCGGCACCACCGAACAGACCAATCTTTCCACCCTGAACGTAGGGGGTCAGAAGGTCGATGACCTTGATACCAGTTTCGAAGAGCTGAGTCTTGGACTCGAGCTGGTCGAATGCAGGAGGTGTGCGGTGGATGGGCCAGCGCTCCTTGATTTCAACCTTGTCGCCGGGCTTACCGTTGAGGATGTCGCCGGTGACGTTGAAAACCTTACCCTTGGTGACATCACCAACGGGAACGGAGATAGGAGCACCGGTGTCGGTGACTTCCTGGCCGCGCACGAGACCGTCAGTGGGCTTGAGGGCAATGGCACGCACGAGGTCATCACCGAGGTGCTGAGCAACCTCGAGGACGAGCTTGGTGCTCTCGGTGCCGATGACGACCGTGGTCTCCAGGGCGTTGTAGATGCCGGGGATCGAGTCGTGTGGGAACTCGATGTCGACGACGGGACCGTTCACGCGGGCGATGCGACCGGTTGCGGTTGCTGCCTTCTTAGGAGCCGCTGCTTTCTTAGCAGGTGCTGCCTTTGCGGGGGTCTTAGCCTTAGTAGCTGGTGCTGCTGCCATTGCTCTTCTTCTCTCTTACCGGGTTTGGAAAGTCTGTGTTACTTGGCGGACGACAGGGCGTCGGCGCCACCAACGATTTCGGAAATTTGCTGGGTGATCTCGGACTGACGAGCGTTGTTCGCCAGACGGGTGTAGTCGCGGATCAACTTGTCGGCGTTGTCGCTTGCCGACTTCATTGCGCGCTGACGGCTCGCGTGCTCGGACGCAGCCGACTGCAGCATCGCGTTGTAGATGCGGCTTTCGATGTAGACCGGAAGCAGTGCGTCCAGTACCTTGTCAGCCTCGGGTTCGAACTCGTAGAGAGGAAGAACCTCGTCATCACCAGGCTCGTCCACGCCTTCGACTACTTCCAGAGGAAGCATGCGAACAACATGAGGAACCTGAGAAACCATGGAGACGAAACGGTTGTACACAACGTGGATTTCGTCCACACCACCGTCTGCGTAGTCGCGCAGGAAGCTTTCGAGAACTGCACCAGCGATTTCCTGGGCGGTTTCGAATACGGGCTGGTCAGTGCCACCGGTCCATACACGCTCAGCGGGACGCTGACGGAAGGAGAAGTAGGCGTTTGCCTTACGGCCAACCAGGAAGTAGACAACTTCCTTGCCCTGCTCACGAAGAAGCTCTGCGAGCTGCTCCGATTCGCGCAAAACCTGCGAGCTAAAAGCACCAGCAAGACCGCGGTCTGAAGCCAGAATCACAATCGCCGCGCGCTGAATCTTTTCAGGCTCAGTGGTGAGGATGTGTGACACGTTGGAATACGTGGCAACGGCCGACACGGCGCGAGTAATCGCACGCGAGTAGGGCGTGGACTGCAGAACACGTGCCTGCGCTTTTTGAATGCGCGAGGCAGAGATCAGCTCCATTGCACGCGTGATCTTCTTGGTCGTCTGGGCAGAACGAATTTTCTGCCTATAGACCCGAAGTTGCGCTCCCATGTCTCTCCTGTGGTTTCTCTAAAAGGTGGTTGATGTCAGTGAAAAAGGCGCTTAGCGCTTCTTCTTGACGATCTTTTCCTGCTTGACGTCGTCAGCATCGATAGCGGTGAATTCTTCCTTACCAACCGAAGCCAGTGAAGAACCGTCGCCTGCCTGGAATTCCTTCTTGAAGGCAACTACGGCCTTCTCGAGGTCTTCCACAGTCTTGTCATCGAGCACGTTGGTGTCGCGCAGAGTGGTCAGAACCTTGGTCTTGCGACCGAGGTAGTCCAGGAACTCACGCTCAAAGCGCAGGATATCCTCAACAGGAACCTCATCGAGCTTGCCGGTGGTACCTGCCCAGATGGAGACAACCTGGTCTTCAACAGGGTATGGGGTGTACTGAGGCTGCTTGAGCAACTCGGTCAGACGAGCACCACGTGCCAGCTGACGACGGCTCGCGGCGTCGAGGTCAGATGCGAACATCGCGAATGCCTCGAGTGAACGGTACTGAGCCAGTTCGAGCTTCAAGGTACCGGAGACCTTCTTGATCGACTTGACCTGAGCGTCACCACCCACACGAGAAACCGAGATACCTACGTCAACTGCTGGACGCTGGTTAGCGTTGAACAGGTCCGACTGGAGGAAGATCTGGCCGTCGGTGATCGAGATCACGTTGGTGGGGATGTATGCCGAGACGTCGTTTGCCTTGGTCTCAATGATGGGAAGACCAGTCATCGAACCTGCACCAAGCTCGTCAGAGAGCTTTGCACAACGCTCCAGCAGACGCGAGTGTAAGTAGAAGACGTCACCGGGGTATGCCTCACGTCCTGGTGGACGGCGAAGAAGCAGCGATACGGCACGGTAAGCCTCAGCCTGCTTGGAGAGGTCATCGAAAATGATGAGGACGTGCTTGCCGCCGTACATCCAGTGCTGACCAATGGCAGAACCGGTGTAAGGAGCAAGGTACTTGAAACCTGCGGGGTCAGATGCAGGAGCAGCCACGATGGTGGTGTACTCCATTGCGCCAGCGTCCTCGAGTGCGCCCTTGACAGCAGCAATCGTGGAACCCTTTTGACCGATAGCAACGTAGATGCAGCGAACCTGCTTGTTGGTATCGCCGGACTCCCAGTTGGCCTTCTGGTTGATGATGGTGTCGATCGCGATAGCGGTCTTACCGGTCTGGCGGTCACCAATAATGAGCTGACGCTGTCCACGACCAACGGGGATCATGGCGTCAATAGCCTTGATACCGGTCTGCATGGGCTCGTGCACCGACTTACGCTGCATAACGCCAGGAGCCTGGAGCTCGAGAGCACGACGGCCCTCAATCTTCTTGATGTCACCGAGACCATCGATGGGGTTACCCAGTGGGTCAACCACACGACCGAGGTAGCCTTCGCCCACAGGAACGGAGAGAACCTCGCCAGTGCGGGTTACTTCCATACCTTCAACGATGCCGGTGAACTCACCGAGGACAACAACACCGATCTCGTTCTCGTCGAGGTTCAGTGCAAGACCAAGAGTGCCATCTGCGAAGCGGATGAGCTCGTTAGCCATCACACCGGGCAGGCCTTCAACGTGTGCGATACCGTCGGCTGCGTCGATGACGTGGCCAACTTCGGTCTTCGAAGCCTTGGTGGGCTTGTAGGAAGAAACGAAGTCCTTGAGAGCGTCGCGGATCTCGTTGGGGCTGATCGTGAGTTCTGCCATTGTGTTTTCCTTGTCTGGTTCAGCCGGATGGCTGAGAGGGTTTGGTGAAGTCTTACTTCGCTTATCCAGCGAGCTGGAGTCGCAGTTCTTGAATACGGGACGAAACTGAGCCATCGATCACGTCATCGCCAACCTGCACGCGCAGGCCACCGATAATCGCAGGGTCAATGACGAGGTTGATGTTGAGCTCGCGTCCGTAGACCTTCGCCAGGGACTTGCCCAGGCTGGTGAGCTGCGCTGCAGCAATAGGCTGCGCACTGGTCACGGTTGCAATGGAGGCACCTGCCTGGTCGGCAACAATGTCTGCTGCGTAGGAGAGCAGGGCGCCAATGCGGCGACCACGAGGCTGCTGAACGAGCGAGGAGACAATAGCGATAGTGGCCGCTGATGCTTTGCCCTTGAGCAGCTTCACAACTAACGCGGCTTTTGCGTCGGGGTTACCAAGCTTGGAACCAAGGCTGAGCTCGAGTTCTGCGTCGCTCGACACGGCACGAGAGAACGCGAACAGCTCAGCGTCTACAGCTTCATTCTTCTTGGCACCCGACACAGCAGCGCGGATAGCAATTTCTTCGACACCGGCGAGCAGGTCATCCTGGCTCGACCAGCGGTTGGAGACGATCTGACCCAGCAACTTGGATGCAGTTGCGTCCAGTCCCTTGCCGAAAACCTTGCCCAGGAGGGAAGACTTGTCGGCGTCTGAGACGGCAGGGTCAGCCAGTACGGCGCGCAATTGGGCAGACTCAGCGAAGGCACGACCAGCAGCAAAGAGCTGTTCGCCCAATGCCAGGTTTGCCTTAGCTCCCAAGCCAGCTAGTGCTGCCTTGGAACTCGTGATCGCGTGTCTGCTTGCGCTACCCATTACTTAGCTGCCTTCTCCGACTTTTCGAGGTCTGCCAGGAAACGGTCAACGAGTGCCTTGGACTTCTTGTCATCGGTGAGAGCCTCACCGATCACGCCAGAAGCCAAGTCGATGGCCAGCGAGCCAACCTCACTCTTGAGTGAAACAAGTGCGCTCTGGCGCTCTGCTTCAATCTGAGCCTTAGCGGTCGCAGTGATGCGAGCTGCCTCGGTTGATGCGCTTTCCTTTGCCTCAGTCACGATCTTGGCGCCGTCTGCACGAGCAGCGTCGCGGATCTTGCCTGCCTCAGCACGAGCGTCAGCAAGCTGCGCGGTGTACTGAGCAAGGGCTTCCTCAGCTTCACGCTGTGCAGCATCTGCCTTCTCGATGTTTCCCTCAATAGCTGCTCCACGCGCTTCCAGCATGGCTGAAACGTTGGGGAGCACCTTCTTCCAGAAGAAGATGAGGATGATCGCGAAGACGACCGCCGACCAAACGATGTCGTACGGTGCTGGCAACAGAGGGTTTGGTGTTTCCTCTGTTGAAGCCACGATTAGTGCCTGAAGCATGATGCCTCCGTGTCGAACGGGTAAATGACTAGTTGGTGAAGATGAAGTAGGTAGCGATACCGATGAAGGCAAGTGCCTCGGTAAATGCGATACCCAGGTACATCAGAACCTGAAGACGACCTGCGAGTTCAGGCTGGCGTGCAACCGACTCGATGGTCTTGCCGACGACGATACCTACGCCGATAGCGGGGCCAATGGCTGCGAGACCGTAGCCGACGGTGGCAATGTTGCCGTTGATTTCGGCGAGAACCGATGTTGCGTCCACGATTGTTTCCTTCCGTGTGGTCGATTTAGGCGGATGCCTAAACCGTTAGTGTTCCTCAGCCAGCGCGAGCTGGATGTAGACCGTTGTAAGCAGGGTGAAGACGTATGCCTGGAGCACAGCAACAAGAATCTCGAAGGCCGAGAAGATGAAGCCGAAAGCAAACGTGCCGATACCGAAGAAACGAGCCCAGCCCGCGTCGTCGAGAGCGACAGAGAAGAAGAAGAAGTCAGTAGCTGAGAAGCAGAGCACCAGAAGAAGGTGACCGGCAACCATGTTCATCAGAAGACGAAGAGCCAGAGTAATCGGACGCAGGATGAAGATCGAGAAGAACTCAATCGGAGTCACGATGATGTAGATAGGCCAGGGAACACCTGGGGGGAAGAACGAGTTCTTCAAGAAGGCACCGGGGTGCTTCTTCAAACCTGCGTAAATGAAGGTGACCTATGCCACCACAGCAAGTGTCAGAGGAAGTCCCACCAGCGACGAACCCGCCACGTTCATACCGGGGAAAATACCGGGGATGTTCATGGCGAGAACGGTGAAGAAGATTGCAGTCAGCAGGGGAAGGAAACGCTTGCCATCCTTTTTACCCAGCAGGTCATCTGCGATGTTGACGCGAACAACATCCAGTGCCATTTCAGCAAGGGATTGTCCCTTAGAAGGAACAAGCTTCATCTTGCGAGTACCGAGCCAGAACAGCAGGATCAAAATTGCTGCCATCGCGAAGCGAATCAGGATGATGCGGTTGATCTCAAAAGGAGTACCAGCGAAGAGGATCGCGTCAGGGAAGAACTCGTTGATCGACGGCCCGTTAAAGCTCGAGTCGCCCTCTGTCGAGGTGACGAGCTTGGTTACAGCGTTTACTAGCAGCGCTATCTCCTGTTTCGGGGCGTGGAGCTTCTGCTCTCGCGTCGACGAACATGCGGGATCCCCCAGCAGTTCAATCTCGTTTGGCTTCGTTGTCGAAACGTGGGTGATTGATCCGCTTGTAGTGCGAGGGATTACTCAAGACTTTACAGGCAAAAAGGGCGGCTCACCCAATCTAAAAACTACTTACCGCTCAGCGGAATATATCGCTGGGGCAAGCTCACTTGTTTCGTTCCGGAGCTGGCGGTCCTATGCGAATTTTCTGACCTTTCGTGTCGACTCCACCCACTCTGTTGCTTCGTTCTGTCAACGCCACGAGATCTAAATACCGATCAGCAGTCCAGCACAGCAACTTACCCTTGTGATCCTTTGTGCGGGAGAGTATTTTTGCCACTTCAAGTTCTCCTAGTGCCCGATGAGCTGCTGCCGGAGAAACACCGAATCTGCCAGCGACAGACTCTGCTGATAACACTGGTTCTTCCGCAAGAGAGTCCAATATTTTGACTGTCACGGCGTCACGACGAGGAGCGTTGGGGATAACACCACTTTCACGACGGAAAGTAATGAATTGCTCAACAAGTTCTTCATCGAGTTCAGAAACGCGCCGGGCCAGCTTCACAGCATTTGCTGCGGCAAGTTCCGTCGCTTCAGCAAATGCAATGACCCAGTCATCTAACTGTCCAGGCTCCTGCCGGAATCCCGTCAACCCAGAAATATATGCATCCACATTTCCGGCAAAAACTGTGCTGATGGGAATGAGAGTGTGCCTCACTGCGTCTGCTCTGCGGAGGACCGTGTGAATAAGTGCACGCCCCGTTCGGCCATTGCCGTCTGTGAAAGGGTGAATGGTTTCGAACTGAGCGTGGGCAATGGCCGCCCGCACAACAGGGTTGCCTTCGGTAGTTGTGATGAATTTCGCCAGGTTGTCTACGAGACGGGGCACGTCGCTCTCTGGCGGTGGCACAAACTGCGCCCTGAGCGGGCTCCACCCGGATCCACCCACCCAGTTTTGTTCTGTGCGGAGCCCAAATTCAAGCCGTGGCTCAATCACGTGCTGAAGTTCGCACAGGTCAGCTACCGTTATGTCGCGGCTGTAATCCGAGAGTTCGGCAATTGCTTGTTCAGTAGCACGCACATTCGCCACGACATCAAGCGCTGCTTGAGTTCCTTGTTTCAACGTTTCTGCAATGGCAAGTTTTTTGGGGGTGACTCGGTTACCCTCAATCCACGATGAGGAGATGCTCTCGGAGCGAATAAGTAAATGGCTCAGGTAGCCACCACGACTGCCCACTCTTTCATCAGCGCGAGCCAACACTACGAGAGCATCTTCTGCCGCTGATTGTGCGCGTGCTCCCAGTCGAGGCAGCGTCACGCTGAGTTCATCTGGAACATATGCCAAATAGCGCCCTGCTGCTCGGTCTTTGCGACTGAGCCCACCAGTGTCTTCTGGTTGCCACAGTCTTTCTACGTAAGTACCCACGATGGCTCCTGACGTAGATAGACAAGTTTACATTTCTACTTTAGCGCATCTAACCGAGAAATAGAACTCCACTTTCCTCCGAACTAGGTCAGTGTCGGAGTGTAGAAAACCTAGCGCTGCAGATCTGAAACGTAAGGCATGCGGGTCTTCATCACTACGACCACGTCCACAACCAGAGAAGCAATAACACCGGCAATCAAAGACAAGAACAATGCCGTGGGGTTAATCCAGGGCTGATCACGCAGAGCAAGTGCAGCAACGATAAATGCCACGAACTTGAGCAACCAGGCACCGAGGACAATGCCAAAGAACGCCACGATGTCGAAGCGCACTGCGATCAAGATGCTGAGCGCAGTGATCCCGAGGAACACTCCCGCCATCACAGCGCCAATTACAGCAGACCAGGCAGCAACGGGACCCGCAACAAGCAGGCCAATGACTCCCCCCACCACAGCTATCGCTGCGGCGAAAGCGAAGCCAAAGGCCAGCGTGCGACGCAGTACAGGAACAGAGCTAGGAACACCCGTAGGCAAAACGCGTGAGGATTCAGAATTAGTCATGACTACTTGTCGTTATCTTTCTCATCAGCAAACTTGGGCGGGGTAACCGAGGACTTCTTGCTAGAACCGCGTGTCACGATGCCACCGAGATCAATCTGGCCAGTAGCACCAGCAATAACTTCCTCGGCTGGAACAGGGACATCGTCTTCGAACTTGTTACTGGCCGCATCTAGAGGGTCATACTCTGCCAAGACGGCGTCACCCTTGAGAGATTGAATCGTCTTCTCTACGCGCTGACGACGCGTCAGTGGCAGAACCGTCAACACAGCACTCACAATGGTTCCCACAATTAAGAACACCACAGCAATGGCATAAGGCTTCACAATGAAGAACAGCAAGAAGCCAATAGAGACCACAGCTGTCCAGCTGTAGAGAATCAGTACTGCTTGCAGGTGCGAGTGTCCCATATCGAGCAGACGGTGGTGCAAGTGCTTGCGATCTGCCGTGAACGGGGACTTTCCTGCGCTCACGCGGCGCAACACTGCCAGAGTGAAGTCAGCCAGAGGTAGCAACAAGATGGCAAATGGCAACATGATCGGCAGGAACGCGGGAAGAAGCTGTGACTTACCCAAACCAATGTCAGTAAAGCTGCCCGGATCAATCTGGCCGGTCACCGCGATACCCGCGACAGCCATAAGGAGACCCACCAGCATGGAACCGGCATCTCCCATAAACAAGCGAGCACGGTGCCAGTTGAAGGGCAAGAACCCAGCACATGCACCAACCAGCACTGCAGCGATGAGTGAAGCCAAGTTGAAGTAGTTGGAGGGGCTGGTCTCTCGAGCCAACAGGTAGCTATAGATCAAGAAGACGCCGTTGGAGATGAGGGAGACACCGGCCACGAGCCCATCGAGACCGTCAATGAAGTTGACGGCATTCATTACCAATACGATGACGAAGATGGTCAGCAAGAACGACATCGTGGGAGATCCCACGGTGATGCCGCCAATAGGTAGCGACAGAATCTGAACACCCTGCCAGGCAACCAAGGCAGCAACACCCAACTGAGCCGCAAGCTTGATGGTCCAGTCCAAGTCCCAGATGTCATCGAGAACACCCACAACCACAATGAGGAGCGAAGCTCCCATGATGGCCAACACAGGACCTGGATCCGCGAAGACAACCTTGAAGAAGGGAATCTGGCTAGCTATGCCAAATGCCAAAAGAATTCCGAGGAACATGGCCACGCCACCCAAGCGAGGGGTGGGGCGGGTGTGAACATCACGTTCGCGGATCTTGGGATAGAGCTTGTATTTCAGGCTCAGGCGTCGAATGACATAAGAGAAGCCAAACGTAACCACTGCCGAAGCAAAGGCCATGAGCGCGAGCATGAACACGGGGTTAGCCCACCGCGTCTGTGGAAGGTTCGAGCTTGTCCCCTACGACCTCTCGCAGCTGAGCTACCGAGATGACGCCGTCGCGAAGAATACGAATACCACCAGTACCACGAGACAGTGCAGTGGCATCAATGATGGTGGAAGCTAATCCTTCGGTAGCTTCTCCCCCATCCAGATACACCTCAACACGAGCACCAAGCTGGTCATGTGCACCTGCAGTAGTCACTGCTGCTGGCTGTCCGGTGAGATTGGCAGAGGACACAGCAAGTGGGCCTGTCTCTGCAAGGAGTTCTAGAGCAACAGGGTGTGCGGGAACGCGAACAGCGACAGTGCCGTTGGTGTCTCCTAAGTCCCAGGCAAGAGAAGGCTGGGCTTCCAAAACAATGGTGAGACCGCCAGGCCAGAAAGCAGCAGCAAGAGCACGAACTTCGTCAGGAATGTTTTGCGCCAGACCATCCATGGTTGCCGCCGAAGGCATCAACACCGGTGGTGGCGACTGGCGACCACGGCCTTTTGCTTCCAGAAGAAGTTGCACTGCTTCTGCACTGAATGCATTAGCCCCAACGCCATAGACGGTGTCTGTTGGAATGACAACGAGCTGACCCTTCGACACGGCTTGGCGAGCTAGTCGCATGCCGGTGAGGAGTTCGGAATTATCCGAGCAGTCATAGATTCGAGACATAACTCAATTAGTTTACGGGCGGGTCGCTGTTGTGTAGCGGTCGCGACCGGTCAGGTCGCGATGTGTTGCTGTAGCACGCCATCCGTCTGCCGAAAGAATCTCTCGAATATCAGCGCCTTGCAATTCACCGTGCTCCAGCATGAGTGAAGCGCCGGGGCGTCCCAGCACCAACGCAACCTGCGACACCTGACGAACCACATCGAGGCCATCCTGGCCGCCATAGAGCGCCAGTGCTGGGTCAAAGAGCTGAACCTCGGGGTCACGAGGAATCGCATCTACCGGGATGTAGGGAGGGTTGGACGCAATCACAGCAACCGAACCTTCAAGGTGAGGAAACATTGCCAATAATTCGTTACCAGCAAGGTCACCGGGAACCAGATGAGCATTGCTTCCGCCGAGCGCAGAGAAGTTCTTGGATGTCCAGGGAAGAGCCTCGGGGCTCTTCTCGACGGCATAAATGGAAGCATGCGGAACCTCAGTAGCCATGGCGAGCGCAATGGCGCCGGAGCCGGTGCCCAGGTCAACACCAATAGGCGAAGGCTCGGCTAGTGAACGCAGTGCATCAATAGCCATGCCTGCAAGCTGTTCTGTTTCAGGACGAGGAACAAACACGCCTGGGCCAACTTGGAGGGTCAACGACCTAAACCAGGCGACCCCCAAGATGTGTTGCAGGGGTTCGCGGCCCGCACGACGCTCAACCAGCTGACGTATGGCCAGTGCAGATTCACCAGAGACAGTGAAGCCTGTAACCAGTTTGGAGGCGAGCTCACCGCGGCTGAGATTCAACACATGACCGATAAGAAGTTCGGCGTCGACATCAGCTTCAAGAATCCCTGCAGCACTCAACACCTCCATTGCCCACTGACGGAGGTCAGCCAGGGCAATGTCGTCTGAGTGAGAAGAGGTATTCATAATGTCTTTGAACGTAACAGAACTAGGTGTGCAGTGTGTGCGTGCCACATAATCAAAGAACGCTTTAGTTCCACCCCATCTATAGAGAAACAGGTTCATCGTGGCTCGTCTGTATGACAACATCACAGAGCTCACTGGCAACACCCCGCTGGTGCGCATCAACCGCTTGACCGAAGGCGCTGGCGCCACGGTGTACGCCAAGCTCGAGTTCTACAACCCCGGCAACTCCGTAAAGGACCGCCTAGGTAAGGCAATCATTGACGCTGCCGAGAAGTCCGGTGTGCTCAAGCCTGGTGGAACCATTGTTGAAGGAACCTCCGGTAACACCGGTATTGCTCTCGCACTCGTGGGTGCAGCTCGCGGCTACAAGGTCATTCTGACCATGCCTGAGACCATGAGCATCGAACGACGAGTGCTGGTTCGCGCATACGGTGCAGAAGTTGTCCTCACCCCCGGTTCTGAAGGTATGCGCGGTGCTGTATCTCGTGCAGAAGAGATCGTGGCAAACACCCCCGGAGCAATCCTGGCTCGCCAGTTCGAGAACGCTGCTAACCCAGCAATCCACCGCGCCACCACTGCCGAAGAGGTCTGGGCAGACACCGACGGCAAGGTAGACATCTTCATTGCAGGTGTCGGAACTGGTGGAACCATCACCGGTACCGGTCAGCGCCTGAAGGAACTCAACCCCAACGTTCAGATCATCGCTGTTGAGCCTGAAGAGTCCCCCATTCTCAACGGTGGCGCTCCTGGTCCTCACAAGATCCAGGGCATTGGTGCGAACTTCGTTCCCCCCATCCTCGACACCACGGTCTATGACGAGGTATTCGACGTCAACTTCGATCAGTCGATCGAGTTCGCTCGCCGCCTGGCAGCCGAAGAAGGCATCCTGGCTGGTATCTCAACCGGTGCAATCTTCTACGCAGCAACCCAGGTTGCCAAGCGTCCCGAGAACGCGGGCAAGACCATCGTTGCCATCGTCTGCGACTATGGCGAGCGCTATGTCTCCACCGCACTGTGGGAGCCTTTCAAGGACTAATTCCTCACAGAAGCGAACAAAAGCCGCACAGCATGAGCTGTGCGGCTTCTGTCATGTTCGGGGAATACCCCAGCATTCGGTAGCCTTATAACTCTTATGCTCAATATCCGTGAAGACATCGCCAACGCGCGCTCACACGACCCAGCTGCCCGCTCGTCGTTTGAGACATGGGTTGTTGCATCAGGTCTTCACGCTGTCTGGGCTCACCGTTGGCACCACTGGCTCTGGACACACGGCTTCAAGTTCTTAGCCCGCGTGGGATCTCAGTGGACTCGTTTCTGGACTGGTGTTGAAATTCACCCTGGAGCCACCATTGGCCGTCGCTTCTTCATTGACCACGGCATGGGTGTCGTTATTGGTGAAACTGCAGAAATCGGTGACGACGTGATGATTTATCACGGGGTTACCCTCGGGGGCCGTTCACTCGATAAGGGCAAGCGCCACCCCACTATCGAAAGCAACGTCACCATTGGCGCTGGCGCTAAGGTGCTTGGCCCACTCACTGTTGGCCATAACAGCGCCATTGGCGCCAATGCAGTTGTGGTGAAGGACGTTCCTGCTGATTCTCAGGTTGTAGGTATTCCTGGCATTGCCCGCCCACGAAATGGCATGGTTGCCGTTCCTGGTGAAGCTGTTGTTGAAGACAGCGGCCGTGCGTGGGTTGACCCCGCGATGTTTATCTAAACGATTTAACTTCGCTAATTACCCGAGAAATTTGCTCTTCGGACATTCCTGGCCATAGTGGCAAACGAGCCAGGCGGTTAGCAAAAGCTTCGGTTTTGTCCATCGATCCATGAACTCTGCCGTACTTCTTTCCTGCAGGGCTGGAATGTAGCGGAACATAATGGAAGGTGCCGAAAACCCCGCTTTCGCGAAGGTGAGTTAGCAAAGCATCACGCTTTTCTTGATTAGCCATCAAGACGAAGAAGACGTGTGCTGCGTGTACTCCATCAGATGGCGACATGAGCTTTACGGAGTTCTCCTCTGCCCAGCTTGCAAGTTCCGAGGTGTATCTATTCCAAATAGCAAAGCGTTTCTTTTGGATTGAATAGAACTCATCAAGTTGAGCATCCAGGACAGCAGCGTTGAGCTCAGAAGGAAGAAAGCTTGATCCCCATTCAACCCAGGTATATTTATCGACTTGACCACGGAGGAATTTGGAACGGTTGGTCCCCTTTTCACGCATGATCTCGGCAGCTTCAACAAGGGCTGGCTCGTTGATAAGAACCGCTCCACCTTCGCCACAGTGAATGTTCTTGGTGTCATGGAAACTCTGTATTGCAACAGTCCCAATTGACCCTAGCCGTCCGTATTTAGAGTTCACGGCAAGACCATGGGCATTGTCTTCGATGACGGGAATGTTGTGCTTTCGGGAGACAGCCATGATGGCATCCATGTCAACTGGGACACCGCCGTAATGCATGACAGAAATCGCCTTGGTTTTCGGTGTAATCGCAGCTTCAACTAACGCAGGGTCGATATTCCCTGAGTCGCCTTCAATATCTACGAATACAGGGACTCCCCCGGCAGCAACGATAGATGCCGCTCCGGAAGAAAAGGTAAAGCTGGGAACGATAACTTCATCGCCCACGCCAATCCCCAGGAGTCTGACAGACATTTCCAGGGCAGCCGTGCCAGAGGTTGTCAATAAAACTTTTGAACTACCCGTAATTGTCTCTAATTTCGACGAAGCGCTTTGCGTAAAGGAACCATCGCCGTGAACATGCCCATCAGCAATGACCGCAGCAAGGTTATCCAGAGTGCCTTGTGCAACAAAGGGAACAGAAAAGAGAATTTTCTCTGAATGATTCGACACTCCTGCACTCCTAACTCACTGTTGAAACGAACGTCAATGAAGACTAAACCATGACGCCCATAAAGCTATTTACGCTTGATCGCCCAATGCTGCCAAGCGTGACTCTTCATCAGCACTTATGCAGGACTGAATCACAGGCTCAACAGCACCATCCATTACGCGGTCTAAGTCGTATGACTTGTACCCGGTGCGGTGGTCAGCAATGCGATTCTCTGGGAAGTTGTAGGTGCGAATACGCTCTGAACGGTCCACGGTACGAATCTGTTCTTTACGTGCCGCACTGGCTTCTGCCATTGCTTCTTCCTGCTGACGAGCAAGTATGCGCGCGCGGAGCACGCGCATACCGGCTTCACGGTTCTGAAGCTGGCTCTTCTCGTTCTGCATCGAAACCACGATTCCCGTAGGAAGGTGGGTAATGCGCACGGCAGAGTCAGTAGTGTTCACAGACTGTCCACCAGGTCCACTCGAGCGATATACATCGATCTTGAGGTCGTTCTGGTTGATCTGAACTTCTTCAGGCTCGTCTACTTCGGGAAAAACGAGAACACCGGCAGCAGATGTGTGGATACGTCCCTGGGACTCGGTTGCGGGCACGCGCTGAACGCGGTGTACACCACCTTCATACTTCAGGTGCGCCCAGACACCCTGTGCAGGGTCGTTCGAGTTGCCCTTGATAGCAACTTGAACATCCTTGTAACCACCAAGGTCAGACTCGGTCTTATCCAGAACTTCTGTCTTCCAGCCCTTGGACTCTGCGTAGTGGAGATACATGCGCAGAAGGTCTGCAACGAACAGCTGGCTCTCTGCACCACCTTCACCACCCTTGATTTCCATGATCACGTCACGGCCATCATCGGGGTCACGAGGAATAAGCAAACGGCGGAGCTTTTCTTGTGCTCCAGGAATTGCTTCCTCAAGTGCAGGAATCTCAGCAGCGAATGCTTCGTCTTCCTTGGCCAGTTCCCTGGCAGCAGCCAGGTCCTCTTCCAGAGCGTTCAACTGCTCATAAGCAGTCTTGATCTGGCTGAGTTCGGCATAACGACGGTTGAGCTTCTTCGAGCGTGCAGCGTCAGCGTGCACGGCCGGGTCGGAGAGCTGAACCTGCAGCTCTTCGTACTCGGCGAGAAGGCCTTGTACAGAAGAAAGCACGGCTTAGTCCTCCTTGGAAGCGTTGGACTTCTGCATCAACATGAGGAACTCAACGTTGGTTGCAGTGTCCTTGAGCTTGCCCACAATGCTTTCCAGCGCCTGCTGCTGGTCAAGACCAGCGAGTGCGCGGCGAAGCTTCCAGGTGACCTTGACTTCATCAGGACCCATGAGCATTTCTTCGCGGCGAGTACCCGACGCGTTGACGTCAACAGCAGGGAAGATGCGCTTGTCTGCGAGAGAACGCGACAGGCGGAGTTCCATGTTGCCAGTGCCCTTGAACTCTTCGAAGATGACTTCGTCCATCTTCGAACCGGTCTCAACCAGTGCCGAAGCAATGATGGTCAATGAGCCACCGTTCTCAATGTTGCGTGCAGCACCGAAGAACTTCTTGGGTGGGTAAAGAGCAGCAGCATCAACGCCACCAGAGAGAATACGTCCAGACGCAGGAGCTGCCAGATTGTAGGCACGGCCCAGACGAGTAATCGAATCAAGCAGTACAACAACATCTTGGCCGAGCTCAACGAGGCGCTTTGCTCGTTCGATAGCGAGCTCTGCCACCATGGTGTGGTCTTCTGCAGGGCGGTCGAAGGTGGAAGCAATAACTTCACCCTTCACGCTGCGCTCCATATCGGTTACTTCTTCGGGACGCTCGTCCACCAGAACAACCATGAGGTGAACCTCAGGGTTGTTCTGTGCGATGGCGTTGGCAATCTGCTGCATCACGATGGTCTTGCCCGCCTTGGGCGGCGCAACAATCAGACCACGCTGACCCTTACCAATGGGGGATACAAGGTCAATAATGCGACCAGTGACCTTGGAAGACTCGGTCTCCAGGCGCAGACGCTCCTGGGGGTAAAGAGGGGTCAAGGCTTGGAAGTCAACACGAGTTGCTGCCTCTTCGATGCTCTGACCGTTGATGGAATCAATCTTGACCAGTGCGTTGTACTTCTGGCGACCGAAGCCTTCGCCTTCGCGAGGCTGCTTGATAGAGCCAATAATGGCGTCACCCTTGCGCAGGTTGTACTTCTTGACCTGGCCGAGAGACACATAGACGTCGTTGTTACCGGGAAGGTACCCAGAGGTGCGAACGAATGCATAGTTGTCGAGAACGTCCAAGATACCCGCGATAGGAATCAAGACATCATCTTCGAGGATTTCGGGTTCTACTTCGTCGCCCATGCGACCACCGCGTCGGCGGTCACGCTGACGGTTGTTGCGGTTGTTGCGGTCATTACGGTCGAAGCGCTCTTCACCGTCGGACTCGGGACCGTTGTTACGGTTACCGTTCTCGCCTTCGGTGCGGTCGTTGCGGTCGCGACGGTTACGGTTACGGTTGCGGTTACGGCTGGGGCGATCGCCTTCGGAATTGTCTGCCTCGGAACTAACTTCGGAAGAGTTGTTGTTCTGTTCAGCGTCGCCGTTGCTTTCTGTAGCCTCAGCGTTACGTCCGCGGCCACGACCACGACGTGGGCCTGCTTCGCCTGATTCTGCAGGTACAGCGGACTCGGATGCCGGAGCGTCTACTGATGCCTCGACGGTCTTCTTTGCTGGGCGGCCACGGCCACGACGTGGTGCTTCCTCAGCACTGGCCTGCAAAGCAGGTGCCAGAGCAGGAACGCCGGCGTCGCCAGCATTGACGTGCTGCGAAGCGCTGACAGATACTGCGCCGGTCACTGCATCAGCAGAAGACACGGGTGCGGTTACGGTTGCGCGACGAGAAGTGCGCTTGCGGGGTGCAGCTTCTGCTGCGGGGGTTTCATTGATTGAGTTCTCAGACATGAGTTCTCCTATATTGTTTGGCATCTCATACCCCGGCCAATTCTTTGATAGAAACAGACTTCAGGGATGGTGCAATGAATTAAATGAAGTTCACTCGGAACTGGTGAATGTTCAGGAATGACGTAAGCCGAAATTCAACCGAACTCATCAACTGTAACAGAATCTAACTCAAGCGAATTTCACGCCAACTAAAACCACACAATATTTTGTTCTCTAGGCTTGAGTGGTGCAACCAACTTTCCTAAACCGCATAGCGAAGTACTGGCCGTTCATAGTGATTGTGACTTTGTACATTGTGCAGGCTGTCTACTACAGCACAAGGTTTATTTTCCCTGTCGTTGACGCTGATCAGTTAGTCATGGCTGACATGGCTACTTTTTATTCACAAGGGTTCATACCTGAGCCATATTTCTGGGGTCAAAATTATTTATTCCCACTCGAATCTTGGGTAGCGACCCCTCTGGTTTTCTTTAACGTCAGAGCTGATATCGCTATTTGCCTAGTTTCTGTTACTGCTTTTTACTTGCCCTACTTAGCAGCAACATTTCTTGCCATTAAGGCACGAAGAATACTTTTGTTTTTCATCGCAGGATTAATCCCCTTCGTGCTACCTCCGGCGTACATCATTGCCACAATGATTCCCCGGAACTTTGGCACAACGAGTTCTCTGGTTGCTCTAGGAATAATTCTCTTGATAACACGTTCAGAATCTAAGACCCTGAGTATGAGCGCAGGGGCAATAATTGGCATTTGTTTTGCCTCAAATCCGGCAACTGCAATTTTGGCACCTGCGTTACTTTTCGCTACTACAAGGAAGAGATGGAAATTTTGGGCGCCTGGGCTACTAATCGGTGCTTTCGGAATATATGCACTCGGATACTTTTACGTTCTCAACCCTGAAGCCATTCACTACCACCCCGAGCCCATCGCGTTGAGCCTAGAACAGCTCAAAGACAGCCTGAAGACTCAAGAGATACTTTTCTACCCACTGTTACTTGCAGCTATCACAGCCCCTGCAGTGATTATTGCTTGGATTCAATCTTCTAAACGCAATCGTCGCTTCATTGAATTTGTCCTCTTTGGTACAGCGTTATTTTGTCTAGGTTTTCTGGCAACTGACCGAATTTCCTCGTATACCCTTTCCCCGTTTTACTCGAGTTATCGATTCTGGACTGTTCTCCCCCTACTCGGGGTAGTAATTGTCACGTCAGCACTATGTTCGCATTCGGAGAAGGCACATACAGCCAAGAAGTACTCAGCGCCTATAGCAATTGTGTTGCTCACAGTCGCTCTGGTCGCTCAAACGGTCTTGGCCGAAAATAGATCAGGTTCATACCTAACCTTGCCCACACCAACCGGGATTGAAAATCGGGCAAAAGTTGCTGCTGACTGCAAATCCTTGGCGAGTTCTATCGACATTTCACGGAACTATGTTGAGTTATCTCAAGATGACCCATGGCTGATGTATGGCTGTTATTCGATGGAGGGCGCCGTAGTCACGTACTTTGAAAAGGATCGCAGAACGTGGCTGCCCAAATACATCGACTCCCGTGGCTTAGTTCGCGTTGAAAAATAGTTATTTGGATTTTCTGAAAACGATGAACTTCAATCCGAGGAAGTTCGTCAAGGCTGCCGCACCGGTCGCAATAACAAAGGCAACTAAAACGCTATAAAAATGCCCTTTGCCCAGTAAAAACAAAACTGCTGAATTAATTCCCACATTCAACGTGAGGGATGTCAGATACAAAATGACATATTGGACAATGTTTGACTTCACTGAACTCGTGGATCTAAAAGTCCAGCGCCTGTTAACTAAATATCCAAAAATCGAACCTGAAATAAATCCGATTGCTTTCGAAATAGACGGAATTACCCCAAAGAGATAAAAAATCATTGAGTAAACAGCTAAGTCGATGAGACTTGAGGTCACGCCAACAATCCCGAACTTAACTACTTGTTTTTTCCAAGCCAAAGAAATGCCTTACTCAAACCACACAACTGCGTCAGAAAAAACTCCAGCAGTTTCGTGTGAAAAATATGAACTTTATCGACCTTTAGACTATCTAGTAGTTCTGTTGAAGGCCGGTCGCGCCATAGTGAGAAAGATTACAAATTGAATCCCAAACTCAGTGTTGTCGTTCCCTGCTACAACGAAGCAAAAACTATCGTTGCCCTCCTTGAAAAGGTTCGAAACTCTCCCTGGAAGAACCTTGAAGTTATTGCTATTGATGACTGCTCGAGCGATGAGACACTCCAAACACTCTTGAGCGTCAAAGGAAAGCTTGTTGATCAAGTTCTTTCTCATGAAAAAAATCAGGGAAAAGGCGCTGCTCTGAGAACCGGTTTTGCTCATGCCACCGGAGACATCGTGATTATTCAAGATGCAGATCTTGAATACGATCCCAACGAATATCCCAAGATTCTTGCCCCGTTTCTCGAACATAATGCTGACGTTGTTTATGGAAGCCGCTTTATCGGTGGCGATTCACATCGGGTTCTCTACTACTGGCACAGTTTGGGAAACAAATTCCTCACGTTAGCTTCAAATATGTTTACCGATTTGAATTTGACCGATATGGAGACCTGTTACAAGGCGTTCAAGCGTGACATCATTCAAGGCATCACCATCGAAGAATCCCGTTTCGGTTTCGAGCCTGAAATCACTGCAAAGATTTCTCGTAGAGGTCTGAAGATTTATGAAGTGGGTATCTCTTACGATGGCCGCACCTATGCCGAAGGAAAGAAAATTGGCATGAAGGATGGCTTCAGGGCTATCTACTGCATCCTGAAATACAACTTGTTCAGATCAAGAAAGTAATTGATTTATTCAAATTATTTACTGAATATGTGACGACGTTACTGTCGCTCCAGCAAAATCAACGGCCAACATCAGTGCGCGCCAAGGGGTCTCCTCGAACTTTGAGACAAGCTGTGCAGCACGAACTCGTTGTGCGGGGTCTGAACATAAAACAAGAATCGATGGGCCAGCGCCCGAGACCACGGCAGCGAAACCGTTCTCTCGAAGCACTTTCACCAATGCACTGGTCTGAGGCATTGCCTCAGCACGGTAGTCCTGGTGAAGCTTGTCTTCAGTAGCTTCAAAGAGGAGCTCTGGGCTTTGCGTGAGCGCTGCAACTAGCAGGGAAGAACGCGACACGTTAAATATCGCGTCTTCATGAGGAACGCTCTCGGGCTGGAGCGAGCGTGCATGCTTTGTCGACATGGTGAAGGAGGGAACCAACACCAGCGGTGAAACGCCTCGATGAACAAGCAGGCGCTTGCAGCGTGGGCCATCTTCTGTGGTCCACGCGATAGTTAGGCCACCGAAAAGCGCGGGAGCAACATTGTCGGGGTGGCCTTCGAGATCAGTAGCCAATCTGAGCAAGGTATCTGAGTCAAATGCAAAGATTCCTTCAAGTAGGCCCTGAGCTGCAACTAAACCGGACACAATGGCAGCACTAGATGAACCCATGCCACGGCTGTGAGGAATCTGATTGTGTGCTCGGAGGCTTAGCCCAGGCATTGTCACGCCCGCATGTGCGAAGGCGTGAGCGATGGATTGAACAACCAAGTTGGAAGCATCAGTTGATACGGGTGCTGCGCTATCTGGAGCACCTTCACCGATTACTTCAACCGTGGCACCAGGTTCAGAACGCGTGGACACCTCAAGTTGGTCATAGAAACCGAGAGCAAGACCAAGAGTGTCAAAGCCGGGGCCCAAGTTTGCCGAAGTAGCCGGTACGCGAACGGTGACCGCTCTGCCTACCGGCACCTGCATGGACCCTGAGGACATTAGTGAGAAGCGCCCTTGACGAGACCGAGTACGTTAGCTACCTCTTCGGTGCTGACAGGAACGACAGTAGGTGCAACTTCAGTGCCGTCTGCCTTCTTGAGAGCCCAGAGAGGGTCCTTGAGACCATGGCCGGTGACGGTCAAGACAACTGTTGAACCAGCAGGAATGTGGCCGTTTTCGGCACGCTCCAGAAGACCTGCAACAGAGATAGCAGAAGCTGGCTCAACGAAAATGCCGACCTCAGCAGAAAGAATGCGTTGTGCAGCAAGAATGCCTGCGTCATCAATGGCGCCAAAGTAGCCATTGCTGACATCGCGTGCACCTAGTGCGAACTCCCATGAAGCAGGATTACCAATACGGATAGCACTGGCAATCGTTTCTGGGTTCTTGACCGGGTGGCCAAGCACGATAGGTGCTGAACCAGCAGCCTGGAAACCAAACATGCGAGGAAGTTTGGTGGAAGCACCGCGTTCAAGTTCTTCGCTGTAACCACGGAAGTACGCGGTGTAGTTGCCAGCGTTACCGACGGGAACAAAGTGGAAGTCAGGCGCATCCTGAAGTACTTCAACTACTTCATATGCAGCGGTCTTCTGGCCTTCAATGCGGTCAGGGTTCACCGAGTTCACGAGGTGAACGGGGTAGTTAGCAGCGAGGTCACGAGCAATGTCGAGGCAGTCATCGAAGTTGCCTTCGATTTGAATGATTTCAGCGTTGTGCGCTACCGCCTGGCTGAGCTTGCCCATAGAGATCTTGCCTTCAGGAATCAACACAGCAGCCGAGATGCCTGCGTGGGTTGCATAGGCAGCCGCCGAAGCACTGGTGTTACCAGTTGAAGCACAGATAACCGCTTTGGCACCGTGTTCTACAGCCTTCGAAATGGCCATAGTCATTCCGCGGTCCTTGAATGAACCCGTAGGGTTCATTCCTTCGTATTTGACGAACACACGAGCACCGGTGCGTGCCGAAAGAGCCTTAGCTTCAATCAGTGGGGTGCCACCCTCACCCAAAGTAACGATGGGGGTTGCGTCAGAAATGTTGAGGCGGTCTGCGTATTCAGGCAGAACTCCGCGCCACTGATGTGCCAATTTAGGCTCCTTCAACTCGTAGAACCGAAACCACTGAGCTCACGGCATCCAACTGCGCAAGAGCGGAAACGGTGGCCGCTAGATCAGACTCAAGAGCTGCATGCGTACCAATAACTAGCGTAGCCGTCGGTGCGGCCTCACCAGACACCGCCTCGCTACCAAATGTGCCTTGCTCTACCAATTCGACAGAAACTCCATGCTGAGCAAAGACATCTGCAACTGAAGCGAGTACTCCTGGGCGGTCAAAGACCGACAAGGTCACGTGATAACGAGTAATGATTGCGCTAATAGGAAGCACCGGCAGGTTTGCGTTTGTCGAAGCGCCCAAGCCAGGTCCGCCAATAACGTGACGGCGAGCAGCTGAGACCAGATCTCCCAATACGGCAGATGCAGTCTCGGGCCCTCCAGCACCAGCGCCATAGAACATCAAAGACCCTGCTGCTTCTGCCTCAACGAATACAGCGTTGTTGGCCTTGTGCACCGCAGCAAGGGGGTGTTCGCGTGAAATCAAAGCCGGGTAAACGCGAGCAGAGACGCCTTCTTCACCAGAGGTGGGGTCAGCCAAGCGCTCGCATACTGCGAGGAGCTTGACCACGTAACCAGCCTTCTTGGCCAGTTCAACGGTCTTGCCTGAGATTTCTCGGATACCTTCGCGGTGCACACTTTCCAGAGGAATAGTGGTGTGGAAGGCAAGACTAGCCAAGATGGAAGCCTTTTGAGCGGCGTCGAAAGCATCAACATCTGCAGTTGGATCTGCTTCTGCATAGCCCAACTCGGTAGCCACGGCGAGCGCGTCATCGAATGACGCGCCTTCGGTGTCCATCTTGTCCAAGATGTAGTTGGTGGTTCCGTTAACAATGCCCATAATGCGCTTGACGCGGTCACCGGCAAGGCTTTCACGAAGTGGGCGAATAATGGGAATAGCCCCAGCAACTGCAGCCTCGAAGTAGAGCTGAGCACCTACGCGCTCTGCTGCTTCGAACAATTCAGTACCGTGAGTTGCGAGAAGTGCCTTGTTTGCTGTCACAACATCTGCACCTGAGGTAATAGCCTGCAGAATGTAGCTGCGAGCTGGCTCAAGACCACCCATAACTTCAATCACGATGTCAGCGCTCAAGATCAAGGATTCGGCATCAGTGGTGAAGAGTTCCTTAGGCAGATCTGCAGAACGTGGTGCATCGAGGTTGCGCACGGCAATGCCGGTGAGTTCTAGGCTTGCACCTACACGGGATGCGAACTCTTCCTTGTGCTCGAGGAGAAGGCGGGCAACCTGTGCTCCGACGGTTCCACCACCCAGCAGTGCTACGCGGACGTTACGATACTCAATCATTTCGATGCCTTCTTCATTACTGAGCCTTTCGAATAACGCCCATGTCGCGCGCTAAGAGGTCTTCTTCGGTTTCGCCGCGCACAATGACGCGGGCGACGCCGTCTTTCACGGCCACGACCGGTGGTCGCGTTAAGTAGTTGTAGTTACTTGCCAGAGACCAGCAGTAGGCCCCAGTCGCGGGTATTGCTAACAAGTCTCCAGGGTGAACATCTCCTGGGAGGTAGTCCGCATAAACAAGTATGTCTCCAGATTCACAGTGCTTGCCCGCAATACGCACCAGTGCAGGTTCCGCATCGGACACTCGGTTCGCAATGCGAACTGAGTAATCAGCTCCATAGAGAGCAGGGCGTGCGTTATCGCTCATGCCACCGTCAACACTGACATACTTACGAACAGCTGTTTGTCCTGTGGAGACACCGTTCTCGTCTACAACGTCCACGGTGACATCTTTAGTAGTACCCACTTCATAGAGTGTGAACGTCGAGGTACCAATGACAGCACGACCCGGTTCAACACAGATAACAGGGATTTCAATACCCAAACGGACACACTCTGCAGAGACGACAGATGCTATTTCCTGAGCTATTTCTGCAATAGGAGTTGGCTCATCAGCTGGTGTGTATGCAATACCAAAGCCACCACCGAGGTTCAGCTCTGGCACAGGTCCACCTTTAAGGAGTTCAGCATGCAAAGCGAGCAACCGTGCTGCTGATTCAGCAAAACCGTCCGTACCAAATATCTGAGAACCAATGTGGCAGTGAAGACCAACGAATTCAAGAGAGGCGTGCGAGCGAATCTCAGCAACAAGTGCAGGGGCATCAGCAATGGTGACGCCGAACTTCTGATCCTCATGCGCAGTTGCAAGGAAACTGTGGGTGTGAGCGTGGACTCCGCTATTCACACGAAGGCGAACACGTTGTGTCTTGCCTGCGCGGCGAGCAGCGTCAGCCACGCGACCAATCTCAACCAGAGAATCGATAACGATGGTGCCGACACCAACCCCAACTGCACGTTCTATCTCCGGCTGTGACTTGTTATTGCCATGCAATCCAATTCGAGCTGGGTCCAAGCCTGCAGCGAGCGCCACAGCGAGCTCTCCCCCGCTTGCCACATCTACATTAAGACCTGCTTCAGCTACCCAACGGACCACTTCAGTACACAAGAATGCTTTACCTGCGTAATAGACCTGTGCAGTTCCACCTACTGCTGAAAGAGCATTGTCAAAAGATTCCCGGACCTCGAAGGCTCGGTTACGAGCGTGAAGCTCGTCAACGACAAATAAAGGCGTACCGAATTTTGATGCAAGTTCGCTGACAGTGACACCGGCGATATTGATTTGTCCAGACTCAGTACGAAGCACAGATTCAGCCCATATACCTCTGACAAGCGCGTTGCTATCAACGCTGGCATCAAGCCAGTCGGGGGCAAGCTGGTTGGCAGTCACGTTAGGACCTCACTGGAAACAAAGAAAAAGATTGAGAGCGAGCGAGCCTGGATTGGCCCCTGAAGCCTATAGAGCACTGAAAGGTCAGTATTGAACCTCAATTCTACGGGTGCCCGGCACACTTGATAAAAACATGAGCAAGAGTTCCACTGATAACCTAAAAACTTCCCGCCCTCGTAGCTCAGGGGATAGAGCATTGGTTTCCGGTACCAAAGGTCGAAGGTTCGAATCCTTTCGAGGGCACAAATGTGATGAGTCGGGACCTTGTTGACAGATGAGTCCCGACCTTGTTGACAAAATTATGAAAGTCCAGGCCATCGGCCTGGACTTTTTAGTTGGTCTCGCCAGTAGTTTCTTTCTGGTTCTATGTGATGTTGACTGAGGACTTCTCCACTGTGTTGCAGTGTCACGATGACGGTTGTTTGGTCGATCAACATAAGAACTTCTTCTCCGGCATGTGCTGCGCCGACGCTCATGTGGTGAAGTTTTCCTGCGCGTCTGAGGGTGAGTTTTCCTCCTTTGTCGACTTTGTCATAGCGGGTGCGCCAGTCGTGTGAAACGGATTCTTTGACGGGGTGTGCTTTCACTCCAGCTTGATAAACCTCTTCGGGTGTTCTTTTGCCCAATGCGCGGTGTGGTCTGTGGTGGTTGTAGATTTCTTGGAACTCATCGAGTTGTTGTTGGAGTTCTGCGAGAGTGTGTGCTGGTTCTCTGCTGCGCAGTCGTTTTTTCAGTGTTTGGTGGAAGCGTTCGATTTTGCCTTGGGTTT
>NZ_JAVWTF010000017.1:0-26643 GCF_036667855.1 Aurantimicrobium sp.
CGTTACCTCACCAACTAGCTGATAGGCCGCGAGTCCATCCTTGACCGAAATTCTTTCCACCCCCTGGCGATGCCGCCGAGGGTCGTATCCGGTATTAGCTACCATTTCTAGCAGTTATCCCAGAGTCAAGGGCAGGTTACTCACGTGTTACTCACCCGTTCGCCACTAATCCGCCGGAGCAAGCTCCGGCTTCAGCGTTCGACTTGCATGTGTTAAGCACGCCGCCAGCGTTCGTCCTGAGCCAGGATCAAACTCTCCGTAAAAGTTGATAGCCACCTGACCGAAGTCTGGTGGCAAATCTATTTATGTGACATTCCCCGGAATAAGGGCGAATGTCACGAGTTTGAAACTGACAGAACAAATCATTACTGACTTGCTTTGTTGTTTTAATTTTTATCCAAAGGAATCCGTACATCTACAAAAAGTAGATGCCGGGTTTTGGCATTTGACATTGTGCACGCTGTTGAGTTCTCAAGGATCGGGCGCTCCTACTCCAATTCCTTTCGGAACCGGTTTAGGGCAACTGTCCTAACTTACCATCAAATGCGATCTTGTCAAACTCATCACCGGAGAGTCTTGAACTCCCTGGCTGCCGTTCGCAACATCGCGATACATGATGGATTTTCATCCGGTTAGCTTCCAAGTGTGCGCCGAGGCGTTTTCTCAAAGAAGCTGAGATGGTCCCGCTTGAGGTCTGACGCTCTGAGGCAATCAGCACCTTTGGGGTGACAAGTGACTACATTACGGGTTTATTACGACCCGAGCAAATCACTACCGCATCCCGGGCGTGTCGCCCTGCTTGGCCCGTATAACGCAGTGGTTTTACTCGACGAATACGCCCGCCAGAGTCTTCTTTCCGCGACGCAACACAGCCATTCCACTGGGAAGTACATACTTTTCCAGTGTTTCGTCTTCAGCAGTGATCTTCACGTTGTTGAGATAGACGCCACCTTCAGCAATTGAACGGCGTGCAGCACCCAGGCTCTGCGATAGTTCAGTATCAACTAACAGCTGAGCAACAGGGGTATTTGCCGGCGTCGTGGTGTGAGGAAGCTCGCGTAAGGCAGCTTCGAGAGTAGCGGCATCGAGTTCGGCCAACTCCCCCTGCCCAAACAGTGCAGCTGCAGCCGCAATAGCGGCCTCAGTAGCAGCCTCACCGTGTACAAGTGAAGTTACTTCCAGAGCCAGGCGGCGCTGAGCAGCACGCTTGAATGGTTCTTCGGCGACCTGCTGTGCCAATTCTTCGATTTCTGCACGAGTGAGGAAGGTAAAGACCTTGATGCGATCAATCACATCTGCATCGTCGGTGTTGAGCCAGAACTGGTAGAACGCATAAGGGCTGGTCATAGAGGCATCGAGCCAGACGGCGTTGCCCTCACTCTTACCGAACTTGGTGCCATCACTATTGGTAATCAATGGTGTACCAATGGCATGAACACTCTTACCTTCGGCACGGTGAATCAGATCAGTACCGCTGGTGAGGTTACCCCACTGGTCACTACCGCCGGTCTGCAAGACACAGTCATAGTTGCGGTAGAGCTCCAGGAAGTCCATACCCTGAAGAATCTGGTAGCTGAACTCGGTGTAACTAATACCTGCTTCTGAATTCAGTCGCGCAGAAACAGCGTCCTTCTTGAGCATGGTGCCCACGCGGTAGTACTTTCCCACGTCGCGTAGGAAGTCAATCGCTGACATGGGGGCAGTCCAGTCCAGGTTGTTCACCATACGAGCAGCGTTGACGCCCTCAAAGCTGAGGAACTTAGAAATCTGTGAACTGAGGTAGCCAACCCACTCATTCACCGTCTCTTTGGTGTTGAGGGTGCGCTCAGCGGTGGGACGGGGATCTCCCACAAGTCCGGTAGAGCCACCGACAAGACCTAAAGGCTTGTGGCCAGCAAGCTGGATACGACGAAGCAACAGCAGCTGCACGAGGTTTCCTAGGTGCAGGGATGGTGCTGTGGGGTCAAAACCGCAATAATACGTGATGGGTGGACCCTGGAAGAGCTTCTTGAGCTCATCAGCATCGGTGGAGACATGAATCAGACCGCGCCAGACCAACTCATCCCAGAGGGTGTCGAAGCTGGAATCGTTTGCTTGTGTTTCGAGTGACACTTAGAGCCCTAACGCCTTATTGAGATCTTTCACACGCTCAGTCAATGAGCTCAACTGCTTCGTAACCTGTGCAGGGGCAGTTCCACCAGCGCCATTACGAGAATTAACCGAACCCTCAATAGTGAGCACAGAACGAACCTCAGGAGTGAGGTGTTCATTCACGCTGAGGTAGTCAGCATCAGAAGGTTCGTGCAGTTCAATGCCACGGGTTTCGCAGAACTGAACCAGTTCACCGGAGATTTCGTGAGCGTCACGGAATGCAACACCCTGCTTGACCAACCACTCGGCAACATCGGTGGCCAGCGAGAAGCCCTGGGGCGCAAGCTCTGCCATGCGTGCAGTGTTGAAGGTCAGTGTGGCAACCATGCCGGTAAAGGCAGGGAGGAGAACTTCGAGCGTTTGCACGGAGTCAAAGACAGGCTCTTTGTCTTCCTGCAGGTCGCGGTTGTATGCCAGAGGCAAACCCTTGAGCGTGGCCAGCAAGCCCGTGAGGTTCCCAATCAGGCGACCAGACTTTCCACGAGCAAGCTCGGCAATGTCTGGGTTCTTCTTCTGGGGCATGATGGAAGACCCTGTGGAGTAGCCATCGTGCAGCTTGACGAAGTCGAACTCACGCGTATTCCAAATGATGATCTCTTCAGAGAAGCGCGAGAGGTTGATACCAATCAACGAGGTGATGAACGCAAACTCGGCTACTACGTCTCGACTAGCGGTGGCATCAATGGAGTTCTCGGTGGGACCAGAAAGTCCTAGTTCTGCAGCTACTAGCTGAGGATCAAGCCCCAGCGAACCACCAGCAAGCGCACCAGAACCGTAGGGAGACTTCGATGCACGCGCACTCCAGTCAGCAAGACGCTCGAGGTCGCGCACCAACGGCCACGCGTGAGCAAGGAGTTGGTGCGCGAGAAGCACGGGCTGAGCGTGCTGCAGATGAGTACGTCCAGGCATGATTGCCGCAGGATGCGCAGCAGCCTGCCCTGCAATCGCGTCAATGAGTTGAGTAACCTCGTGCGCAATGATGCGCCCGTGGTCAAGCAAATACATGCGCACCAGTGTCGCAATCTGGTCATTGCGGCTGCGGCCAGCACGAAGCTTGCCACCGACCTCAACACCAGCAATATCAATGAGGCCACGTTCTAATGCAGAGTGAACATCTTCATCACTCTCGAGGGCCACAAACTCTCCCGACGCCACAGCAGCACGAAGCTTCTCCAGAGAGTCAGTCATTACTTTCAGTTCATCTGTGGTGAGGTAGCCCGCTGCATGGAGAGCCTTGGCGTGTGCCTGAGAACCCGTGATGTCGTAGTCGGCCAGCGCCCAGTCAAAGTGAGTGGACTTGCTCAGTTTCTGCAGTTCTGGAGACGGTCCCGAGGCAAAACGACCGCCCCACAGCGCTCCGGCTTCACCAGCACGGTTGGCAGCGTTGTTCGAGGTAGTCATGATTCAATCCTAGGGTTGTCGTGAATTACTTGTGGCGAAGCAACCAGGTCAGCAGTGCTTTCTGGGCGTGCAGGCGGTTCTCCGCCTCGTCCCAGATGACGCTCTGGGTGCCGTCAATCACATCAGCGGATACTTCGTAGCCGCGGTAGGCAGGAAGACAGTGCAAGAAGATGGCAGCGGCATCAGCCTTGGCCATCAACGCAGCATCAACTTGGTAGGCACCAAAGTCCTTGACGCGCTGAGCCTTCTGGTCTTCTTGCCCCATAGACACCCAGGTGTCAGTCACCACAACATCAGCACCATCAACAGCAAGTGCTGCGTCTTGGGTCACGGCGACAGAACCACCGGTTTCCACAGCAATCTCGTCGGCATCACGCACGATGGCTGGATCTGGCTGGTAGCCAACAGGAGCTGCGATGCGAACATGCATTCCCGCAACAGCACAGGCCAACAGATAGGAGTGCGACATATTGCTACTACCGTCGCCAACAAAGGCAACAGTGAGACCAGCAAGTTCATCCTTGTGCTCACGAATGGTCAGCAAGTCTGCCAAAAGCTGGCAGGGGTGGAATTCATCGCTCAGAGCGTTCACGACGGGAACGGTTGTGCCAGCTGCCATTTCTTCCAAGCCAGCCTGAGAGAACGTGCGCCAGACAATGGCAGCAACCATGCGCTCCAGCACACGTGCGGTGTCTGAAACAGACTCTTTCGCACCAAGTTGACTGGAGCCGGAGTCCATGATCAGCGGAACGCCGCCGAGATCAGCAATACCAACAGCAAAAGAGACGCGGGTGCGGGTAGAGGTCTTATCGAAGATGACAGCGACGGTCTGAGGACCTGCAAGTGGCTTTTCGCTATAGGGCTGAGCCTTCAGCGCAACAGCGAGGTCAAGAATCTCTGTCTGTTCTGCCTGGGTGATGTCATCATCACGAAGGAAATGCTTTGTCATCAGGCCACTACTTCCGTTCCAGAACCAGTCTGGGTAAAGATTTCGAGCAAAATCGAGTGCGGGTTACGGCCATCGATGATGGCAGCCTTGGGCACTCCCCCATCAACGGCTTCCAAACACGCAGCCATCTTGGGAATCATGCCTGATTCCAGTGAAGGCAACAGCGCACGCAGTTCATCTGCGCCAATCTCTGAAACCAGTGAATCCATGTTGGGCCAGTCGCTGTAGAGACCAGCAACATCGGTGAGGATCACAAGCTTTGCTGCACCTAGGGCGACTGCAAGCGAAGCAGCAGCTGCATCAGCGTTTACATTCAACGACTGACCAGGAGTGTCTTTATCTGGCGCAATCGAGGACACCACGGGAATACGACCAGCATCAATGAGAGCGTGAACCGCTTCAGGGTCAACGGCAACAACATCACCGACGAGGCCTAAGTCCACGAGCTCGCCGTCGATCTCAACGCCGCGACGTTCACCTACGAAGAGGCCTGCATCTTCACCTGAGATCGAAGCTGCCAACGGACCGTGTTCGTTCATGTGACCAACCAGGTCACGTGATACCTGCCCGGTGAGCACCATACGAACAACATCCATGGCTTCAGGGCTGGTCACGCGGTAACCACCACGGAATTCGCTTTCAATACCCAAACGTTCCAGCATCTTGGTTATCTGTGGTCCACCACCGTGCACAACAACAGGCTTGATGCCGACGGTGCGCAGATACACCATGTCTTCAGCAAAGGCACGAGTGAGTTCTTCACTCACCATGGCATTGCCACCGAACTTGACCACGACAATCTGGTCGTTGAACTTTTTAAGCCACGGCAGTGACTCAATCAGAGTTGCAGCTTTGATGGTTGCTGCTGCGTCTTCTTCACGCATTTGGGTCATGAGAAATCCTTGAGTTCTAGCTCGCGTACGCGCTGTTTTCGTGCACGTAGTCGTGGGTCAGGTCGTTGGTCCAAATTGTGGCGGTTTCGTTACCACTGTGGAGCTCAATTCGAATGTCCACTTCGCGAGGAGTGAGGTCTACCAAGTCACGTGACTGGTCTGGCTCCCCTGCGGTACAGACGGCAACACCGTTGAAGCTCACATCAATGTTGTAAGGATCAAAGACAGCAGAACTGGTTCCTACTGCTGCAAGTACGCGTCCCCAGTTGGGGTCGTTACCAAAGATGGCTGCTTTGAAAAGATTTGAGCGGCTGACAGCTCGTGCCACGTCCACTGCATCCTGCTCTGACGCAGCGCCTGACACGGTGATATGGATGTTATGGCTCGCGCCTTCAGCATCCTTCTGGAGCTGAATAGCGAGGTCACGGCAGAGATCAGTCAGACGGGTTGTGAACTCAGCGAGTTCAGGTTCAACACCAGAAGCACCCGAGGCCATCAGGGTGACCTGATCGTTAGTCGACATACAGCCGTCAGAATCCAGGCGGTCAAAAGTCACACGAGTAGCTGCGCGCAGCGCAGTGTCCAACTGTTCACTGTTCAACACTGCATCTGTTGTAATAACCACAAGCATGGTGGCCAGTCCAGGAGCCAGCATGCCAGCACCCTTAGCCATACCGCCGATAGTGTACCCAGCACCTGTCGAGGTAGACATCTTGGGAACGGAGTCAGTGGTCATGATGGCGTGAGCTGCATCAATACCTGCTTGTTCGCTGGCGCCAGCTTCGGAAAGGACTTCCAAACCGGAATCCCAGACGCCGGTCTTGAGCTTGTCGAGGTCAAGTTGCTCACCGATCAAACCGGTAGAACACACGAGAACGTCACCGGCAGAAACACCCAGACGCTCGGCAACAGCTTCTGCAGTTGCATGCGTGGTTTGGAACCCACGAGCACCGGTGTAGCAGTTAGCTCCTCCTGAGTTCAGCACAATGGCTTCCACAACTGGATCAGCCATAACCTGCTGACTCCAGAGAATGGGGTTGGCCTTGCATCGGTTCGAGGTAAACACTGCGGCTACTGCCTTCAAGGGCCCCAGGTTTCGCACCATGGCGAAATCCTTCTTACCGGTGGACTTCAGTCCACACACAACACCTGCGGCACTAAAGCCAGCTGCAGCGGTCACACTCACGGTGCAACTCCATTCGTGGTTAGTCCAGTGGTTTCTGGGATTCCGAGAGCAATGTTTGCGGACTGAATAGCCGCGCCAGCGGTTCCCTTGGTCAAGTTATCCAGGGCACTGATGACAACAACGCGACCTGCGTTCTCATCAAGTGCGAGGCCAATCAAGCAGGTGTTTGCGCCCACGGTGTCCGCGGTGCGCGGGAACTGACCGAGAGGGAGAACCTGAACAAATGGTTCGTCCGCATAGGCAGCACTCCACGCAGAGTGAAGCTTCTCCAGCGTCACGCCAGGCTTAATTCGTGCCGTAGTAGTTGCCAGAATGCCACGAGACATGGGCACCAGTACAGGAGTCATCGAAACAGACACTTCGGCAGCACCTGCTTTACGCAGGTTTTGTGCAATTTCAGGCGCGTGACGGTGCACACCACCAACGGCATATGCCGAGGCAGATCCCATGATTTCACTAGCCAGCAGGTCAACCTTCAGGCTCTTGCCAGCTCCAGAAGGACCAACCGACAGTACCGAGACGATGTCGACTGCGTCAATCAAATCTGCTTGAACACCAGGAGCAATTGCTAACGAAATCGCAGAAGCGTTACAGCCAGGAGCTGCGATGCGCTTCGTTCCAGCTAGGAACTCACGCTGGGAACCCGAGGAAAGGGGAAGCTCAGGAATGCCGTAGGTCCAAGCGGAGTTGAATTCTCCACCGTAGAACGCATCCCAGTCTTCTTTGTCTTCAAGACGGTGGTCAGCACCACAGTCAATAACGAGAGTGTCTGCACTCAGTTGTGCGGCGAGCGCGCCTGAGGAACCGTGTGGCAACGCCAGAAAGACAACATCATGTCCAGAAAGAATCTCTGCACTGGTGTCTTGTAGTACGAGATCACCGTAGCTACGCAGATGTGGCTGCACATCAACGAGACGCTGGCCAGCATTGGAGTGGGCGGTAACCGTGCGCACTTCAAACTCGGGGTGACCTGCGAGCAGGCGAAGCACCTCGCCACCGGCATAACCGCTGGCTCCAGCAATGGCAACCGAGTATGTCATTAGATAACTCTATCTAAACCTTCAACCAGTTATTGAACTTTGAAGCTCAAGCTATACGTGTCTGAAACTACTGACTCAATTCGGCAGAAATGACTGGAGTTCCGCCATTCCACGCCCAGTTCAGTGCATGTTGAAGCTTGTCAAGATCCAGAGATGCAAATCGGCCTAAATACAAACACCATTTACCTGTTTTGTAAGGGCCTATTCCTGCGATGTGTTCTTCATACCCTGGGTAGTAGACCCCATAGACAGACATAGAAGCTTTTCGAGGGGAGAAAGAAATGACAGGCATATCGCCTTCGTGACCCGAGGCATAGCGGTAATGGAAACTTCCAAAGCCAACGATGTCTTTCCCCCACATAACAGGATCCACCCCAGAAGCATCTTGCATCATCGTGAGAAGTACATGTGCATCGTCTCGACGTCCACTAGGTTCAACCGATGCAATGAAATCTGTAACGGAAGCCAGAGTAGGAACAGTTTTCAATTCCGCCACGTTGGGACCCTATTCGCGAATCGTCGCACCAAAGCGTGATGCGGCGAGCGCAACACCTGCTTCTTTCGACGCTGTAGCTTCAGCAGCAGTAAGTGTGCGGTCTTCAGCACGGAATCGCAAGGCGAAGGTCAGCGAACGCTGTCCTTCTGGAATTCCTGTGCCCAGATAGACATCCACGAGGGTTGCAGTCTCCAGTAGTTCTCCAGCACCTTCCACTACCACCGCAAGAACTTCTGCTGCAGGGATAGTGTCTGCGACAACAAGAGACAGGTCCTGAGTTGCCGCAGGCATGGTCTTGACGTCCACAGCAACGTGAGGAACACCGGCAGCATCAGTCACGGCATCCAAGTTCAGTTCGAATGCGGCAACGGTGCGAGGCAGGTGTGCATCTTCAGCAACGGAAGGCAGAAGTTCACCGGCATAACCAATTACTGCATCTCCCAGGAGCAGTTCTGCAGTGCGACCGGGGTGGAACGCTTTGTGGCTTCCCTGACGAACGTTGATCTGAATGCCTGCACCCAGGGCAATCTGCTGCACAGCAGCGAGTGCGTCCTGCCAGTCATACGCAATAGCCTTCTGACCTACCTGCTTGGAGACGGCATCCCCGACAAAGAGACCAGAGATGTAGCGAGGCTGGGGCGGAATACCGGCATAGAGCTTGGCTTCAACCTCAGGTGCGGGACGAACTCCACCAGCAACAATGTCCTGGCCATATGACTTTCCCTGCTCGGGAAGGAACACGAGTCCCGTCTCAAACAGGGCCACGTCGGTGAGTCCGCGTGAACGGTTCCGGGCAGCGGTGCCAATCAGACCTGGAAGTAGCGATGTGCGCATCCAGCCCTGGGTTGCATCTAATGCGTTAGCCAGGCGAACCTGAGGAACAGTGTTTTCGGTTGCAGAACCAAAGAGGTTGTTGGTCTCTTCATCGAAGAAGGGGTAGCTCAGCACCTCGGTGTGACCGGTCGCGGCCAGGGTGTTGGAAACACGGCGGCGCACGTCCTGGGCAACGGTGTAACCGCGTCCGGGAGGTGCCACAGGAAGCACGGCAGGAATGAGGTGGTAACCGACAATACGGGCCACTTCTTCTGCCAGAGTCCACTTTTCGGTCAGATCTGGTCGCCAGGTGGGAGGCGTAACAGTGAAACCTGTTCCTGCCTTGACCACAGCACAGCCAATTTCAGTCAGCGAAGACTCAATCTGCGCGTCGGTGTATTCGAGACCAATCAGGTTGGTCACGAAACCGGCAGGAAGCTCAATGGCTGCAGGAGCGGAGAAGTGGTTGAAGTAGGAACCTTCATCCACGATCTCCCCGCCGGCAAGCTCAACCAAAAGCTGAGCAACACGACCAGCAGCTACAGCAGCGACTTCAGGATCAACACCACGTTCAAAGCGCTTAGAAGCTTCAGAGTGCAACTTGTGACGACGAGCTGAGCGAGCAATGGATACAGGATCAAAGTTGGCTGCCTCAACAAGAACGTTAGTGGTGCCGTCACTGATTTCAGTGTTGGCTCCACCCATGACACCAGCAAGACCGATGGCCTTACCACCAGAGGTGATGAGTAGGTCTTCCACGTCCAACGTGCGCTCTGCTTCATCGAGGGTGACGATCTTCTCACCCTTGGTGGCACGACGAACAACAATGTCACCGGCAAGCTTGTCTAGGTCATATGCGTGGTTGGGCTGGCCCAACTCGATCATGACGTAGTTCGAAATGTCCACCGGTAGCGAGATGGAACGAATACCAGCAAGCTTCAGGCGAGAGACCATCCAGGCAGGTGTGGGTGCAGTGGCATCGATGCCGCGCACGATGCGGGTGGCAAAGACATTGCAGCCCACGCGACCACGAATAGGAGCCTGGTCGTCGACCGACACGGGGAATTCTTTGCCAAACTTCTTCACTTCGGTCACACCGTGGGAAGAAATGACCTCAGTGGCAGGATCACGGAATGCAGCACCGGTTGAGTGCGCGTATTCGCGTGCAACACCACGGATCGAGAATGCATATCCGCGGTCAGGAGTGACATTGATTTCAACTGCAGATTCAGACAGACCCAAAAGCTCAAGAGCGTCCGTGCCAACTTCAGGATCAAGACCCATTTCAGCAAGGCGAATAATGCCGTCGTGCCCTTCGCCGAGGCCCAGCTCCTTGGCCGACGCCATCATGCCGTCAGAAACGTGGCCGTAGGTCTTACGTGCCGCAATTGGGAACGGACCAGGCAGAACAGCACCGGGAAGTGTGACAACTACCTTGTCTCCGACAAAGAAGTTTCCAGCACCACAGACGATGCCGTGAATGGCGTCGCCACCATCGTCAGCGACCTGACCATCTGGAGCAACACGAACCTGGCACCAACGAATAGTCTTGCCATTGTTTTGCTCTTCTGGAGTGAATTCGAGAACTTCACCGACCACGATGGGGCCAGAAATGTCTCCGCCGTGGATGTCTTCTTCTTCAAAACCAACCTTGACCAGGTCTGCTTGAACCTGCTCAGGAGTGATGTCAGTTGCGAGGTCGACGTATTCGCCGAGCCAACTCAGTGGGACGCGCATCAGACCACCATTCCAAACTGCTGGCTGAAGCGAACATCGCCTTCGACCATGTCGTGCATATCGCTGACGTCATTGCGGAACATGAGCGTGCGCTCAACACCCACACCGAAAGCGAAACCGGAATACACCTCAGGATCAATGCCTGCCGAACGCAGAACATTGGGGTTCACCATTCCACACCCACCCCACTCGATCCAGCGAGCACCACCAGCGAATGTGGGGTGCCACACATCGAGCTCAGCAGAGGGTTCCGTGAAGGGGAAGTAGTTGGGGCGCAGGCGAATCTTGGCACCTTCACCGAACATGATGCGAGCTGCGTGCTCGAGAGTTCCGCGCAGGTGAGCCATGGTCAGGCCCTTATCCACGGCAAGACCTTCGACCTGTGTGAAGACAGGGGTGTGGGTGGCATCTAGTTCATCGGTGCGATACACGCGACCAGGAGCCAGCACATAGATCGGAACTTCTCGCTCGAGCATCGAGCGCACCTGTACTGGTGAGGTGTGGGTGCGCAGAACAAGGTGAGAATCAACAGGCTCAACGAAGAAGGTGTCCTGCATCGCACGTGCAGGGTGGTCAGCATCGAAGTTGAGTGCGTCGAAGTTGAACCATTCTCCTTCGAGTTCTGGTCCTTCGGCAATTTCCCAACCCATGCCCACGAATGCATCACAGATGCTCTCCTGCAGAAGCATGAGTGGGTGACGTCCACCTGCACTCCAGCGTGAGGCAGCAGCGGTGACATCGACCTTCTCGGCAGCAAGCTGAGCAGTCTGCTCTTCACGCACGATGGCTTCTTCACGGGCAGCAAAAGCCTGGTTCACCTCGGCACGCGCCTGACCTACGAGCTTGCCGACGGCAGCCTTCTGGTCTCCAGGAACGTCCTTCATCAGGGCATTCAGCTGGGAGAGAGTCGAGGACTCCCCCACATGGGCAGTGCGGACAGCCTTCAGCGCGGCGGAATCGACGGCAGCAGCGATAGCTGCCAGGGCGTCGTTGACCGCAGCCGTGACGGCTGCTTCGGTTATTTCAGTAGGTGCAGACACAGTTCCCAAGTTTAGTTGTCAGGTAGGCGGTTCATTTTCACCCTCACCGAGAGTGCGGAGCTCACGCTAGACGAGCGTTGCTCCCAGGAAGTCACCAACCCAAGTCCGGACTGTTTTCAAACAGATAGGGCTGACAGCACCACGCACACCCAGGATGCGATCCCGAGAAATTGTTCGAATTTGTTCCGTCATGATCCACGAGTCAACAGTCAGGCCAGTGGGCCCGGTTGATTTCACATGATTTGGCCAACCACGATTCTTTTTCGTAAAGGGAACCACAATCGCCATCGTGTCCACGACAGACAAGTAATTCTCAGAAGACACAACAAGAACAGGCCTGCGTCCAGACTGCTCCCTTCCTTGCGTAGGAGAAAGGTCAGCCCAGACCACCATGCCGGGAAGCAGCTGATTACCAAGCTTCATCATTGAGCCCGTCAAAATCAGCACCAGAAATCGATGCACTTTCTGTGCGGTAGTCAGCCCAATCAGCGGGCGTCATCTTCGCAAGAGATTCACGCATGGAGTCCCAGCGCTGCTCGCGTGCATGCAAATCTTCGAGAAAGTTGAGATGTTCTTCAATAGTGAGGTTCTGCTTAGCCGCATTGGCTTTGATTCGATCACGCGTAGCTTTGGAGAGCTTGATCGTCGTAGGCGCAGATTCCCGAGTTCGGGAACTATCTGAAAGGACACTAGTCATACTCTAGGTATACCAGAAGTATGACAAAGAGTGACTAGTTTGAGACCTTATTGTGAGCGAACGCGCTCTCGTAGATGAGCACAGCAGCAGCTGTGGCCAAGTTCATGGATTCGGCGTCACCATAGATGGGCACGGTGATGGCCTTCTCTGCCAAAGCAAAGTGTTCGTCGCTCAAACCGCGAGCTTCGTTACCAAACAACCACGCAGTGGGAGCATCGAGGACACCGTTGGTGCGAGCAAGCACGAGATCTTCACCCTTGATGTCGGCAGCAAGTAATTGCAGGCCAGATTCACGAACGTAGGGAAGAACGTTCTCGAGCTCCACGTCCACCGTGATGGGCAAGTGGAACAGCGAACCAGTCGTGGAGCGTACAACCTTGGGGTTGTAGAGATCAACCGAGCGACCAGTCAAAATGACTGCATCCGCTCCGGCAGCATCTGCCACACGAATAATGGTGCCCAAGTTTCCGGGATCACGGACCTCTTCGAGGATGACAACTAGTTTGGGGTCTTCCGCGAAGATGTCTTTCAAAGCTGTGGGGAACTGGTGAACCACCGCAATGAATCCCTGCGGGGTGACCGTGTCTGCCATGGCGGCGAGGACTTCTTCGGAGACGAACTCGACATCTACCCCGGCATCGACAGCAGTTGTTGCGATGTCCTGGTAACGCTCAAGCGCAGTGGGCGTGGCATAGAGCTCCACAATCAACTGTGGGCGATATGCCAATGCCTCAGCGACGGCTTGCGGGCCTTCCAAGAGGAAGAGCCCGGTCTCGGACCGGGCTCCCCTCGTGGCTAGCTTCGCAACCGCCTTCACGCGAGGAGCGCGGGGGTTGTCGAGCATGATGTTCCTTAGGCCTTGACCTTGGGTGCAGAAGTATCTGCAGGAAGTGCCTTGCGTGCAGCTTCAACCAGCTTGGTGAAGGTTGCAGGATCGGTTACAGCGATCTCAGCAAGCATGCGACGGTCAACCTGGATGTCAGCCAGAGCGAGGCCCTGAATGAAACGGTTGTAGGTCAGGCCGTTTGCACGGCTTGCTGCGTTGATGCGCTGGATCCAGAGGCGACGGAAGTCACCCTTGCGAGCACGACGGTCACGGTAGCTGTACACCAGCGAGTGAATGACCTGCTCTTTTGCCTTGCGGTACAGGCGCGAACGCTGACCGCGGTAACCGGAGGCGCGCTCGAGGATGACGCGACGCTTCTTGTGAGCGTTAACGGCTCTTTTTACTCTTGCCATTTTCTTATCCTTTTAGTTTTCGCTCAGCCGGATTACAGACCGAGAAGCTTCTTGATGACCTTGGAGTCAGCTGGAGACAGGATCTGGTCCTGGTTCAGGCTGCGCTTGCGCTTGCCCGACTTGACTTCGAGGTTGTGACGCATGCCGGCCTGCTGCTTCTTGAGCTTGCCGGTACCGGTCACCTTGAAGCGCTTCTTGGACCCGGAGTGGGTCTTCATCTTTGGCATTGGATCTCCTTGGGGTTTCACATTCCCTGGTGAGGGAAGGCGGGGCTTTTAGTCGTCGAGCTCGTCTGAGACCGACTTGGTGGACTTCTTGGGTGCAGCTGCCTTGGCAGCTGTGGTCTTAGGTACAGCCTTAGCTGGCTTTTCGGCAATGACTTCAGCTTCAACAACCTGAACGGCATTTGCTTTATCGTCTTCAACAGCAAGAACGGATTCGCCAGTGTTGGCAGCCTTCTTGTCGCCGCGCTTGTTGGCATCGCGCTTTGCGTTCTGCTCAGCCTTGGCTTCTGACTTGCTCTTGAGCGGACCAATGATCATGACCATGTTGCGGCCATCGATGGTGGGGCTGGATTCGACGGTGCCGAATTCGGCAACTTCTTCAGCGAACTTCTGAAGCAAGCGAACACCCTGCTCGGGACGTGACTGCTCACGACCGCGGAAGAGGATCATGGCCTTGACCTTGTCACCATCGCCCAGGAAGCCGATAGCGCGCTTCTTCTTGGTTTCATAGTCGTGTACATCGATCTTCAGGCGGAAACGTACCTCTTTGAGGATGGTGTTGGCCTGGTTACGACGAGCTTCCTTGAGCTTCTGCGCAGCTTCGTACTTGAACTTTCCGTAGTCCATGATCTTGGCCACAGGCGGCTTAGCTTCGGGAGCAACCTCAACGAGATCGAGGTCAGCCTCCTGTGCAAGTCGAAGGGCAACATCGATCGCCACGACACCTACCTGCTCGCCGTTGGGACCAACGAGGCGAACTTCAGGGACGCGGATACGGTCGTTTGTACGTGGATCGCTAATGCGGTGCTCCTTGTTATTTCTCTAATACCCTTACGGGGAGAAAGAGGAGTCTTACGCGCACACAGAATTTCATCCGTGAAAACACGACACAAGATAAAACCTTGTGGCACCCTGACCTACCTGCCCAGCAAGCTGAACCGGCGGAGTGCAAGAACCCAGTAACCTGATGGTGCGGGTTACGGGTGGGAGATAACTCCTCTTTCAATTTCTTGGCATGAGCTAAGAAACCTGCATAAGCCTAGCAGAGGAATACATTGTGAGCGAAAGCGACCAGAACGAGAGCCTTCACAAGGCTGTTCTCGACATTGCTGAAGTCCCCGCCATTGAGGTCATTGTCGAGGTTGCCGTGAACCTGATGAGTGCCGCTGCCATCAAGTGCGGTCTAGCTGAGGGCCCCGATGCGGCTTCGCTGACGGATCTGGATGAAGCACGCAAGCTCATCAATGCTCTGGCCGGCCTCATTACTGCTGCAGCACCAGATATCAGCGACTCGCATGCTCGTCCGCTGCGCGATGGTCTGCGGTCTTTGCAGCTCGCGTTCCGCGAAGCCTCCCCTATCCCCGATGAGATCGGCAAGGGTCCAGGCGAAAAGTGGACTGGTCCAGTCAACTAGCTTACTAGTTGGCCAATCAGGCCAAGCAATCGCTGCATAAACAGCTGGTGTGCATCTTCTTGCACCTTGTTTCCACCACGCATGATGGCTTCTTGAAGTGCCGCTTCATAGGTATTCATGAGCACGTTCGCGAGCTCAACAGAATCCAATGCAGGTGTGAGCCCCACGGCATCGAATGCCGCTGAAATGATGCTGCCAAATTCGGTATCTGCGGCATTCTTTTGCTCGAGATAGAGCTTGCCCACTTCTGGATCTCGCATCGCCAACAAACGCAGTTCAGATTGGAACAAGAACCATAACCGGTTCTCGCCCTGCTGCTCCAGGAAGCTGGCCACGATGGGACCTAACTCAGCGGCACTGAGTTTTCCCTTAGAGGATCCCACCAATGTGGGCATGATGACGTCGATGTTGGCCACGCTGTCTCGAAGCAGAGCAAGGCGTTCGTTATTGCCACGTTCGGCGAGCGCGAGGAAGAGTTCTTCCTTCGTGTCGAAATTTGAGTAAAAAGCTCCGCGGGTGAAATCTGCGCGTTCGGCAATCATTTCCACGCTGGCCGCGTGGATACCCACTTCAGAAAAGACCTCGAAAGCCGCATCCATCAAGCGTTCACGGGTCTTTTGACGCCGTGCTGACTCCGCCGGCTTGGCTTCTGTTTCGATTGTGGTGCTCACATGCTTAACGATACACTCATGTATCGGATACACCGGTGTATCGAAATGTGATTTATCCCCGCAACGCCGGTTGATCCCCGCTGTTGCTGACACCAAGGACAGCCATGTCATCACTGCTCTACTCTCTCGGACGCTGGGCATACCGCTCGCGCCGCCTCGTACTCGCTGCGTGGATCATCGTCTTGGTTGCTATCGGTGGTTCTGCCGCCGTATTCAACAAGGGACTCGACAACGGCATTTCTATTCCTGGTACTGAGTCCCAGAAGGCACTGGACTCCCTCTACACAACCTTCCCCCAGGTCAGTGGCGCATCGGCACAGATCATTGTGGTGGCCGCTGACGGTCAGCTAATCACTGACCCCGCATACAAGGACGCTCTCAATAATGCAGCCGACGACATGGCCACGCTGCCCCAGATTGATAACGCCACCTCACCCTTTAACGAGCGCATCAATGGAGCGATCAGCAAGAACGACAAAGCAGGTCTACTCAACATTCAGTTCTCTGGCCCAACTGCAAGCATCACCCCCGAATCTTTAGCAAAGCTCGAAGGAGCTACGCAAACCCTGAGTGACGAACTTCCCGCAGGATCAACGGTGTCCTTGGGGGGTCAGATCTATAGCCAGAGCATGCCCAGCATCAGCCCCACTGAACTCATCGGCGTGGGCGTGGCATTGGTCGTGTTGATCATTACTTTCGGATCATTCTTGGCAGCAGGTATGCCACTGCTGACTGCCCTGCTGGGTGTGGGCATCTCGATTGCACTGATTTTCCTGGCCACCGCATTCGCCAAGGTCACCTCCACCACTCCGATGCTGGCCCTCATGCTGGGTCTTGCCGTGGGTATTGACTACGCCCTTTTCATCATTTCCCGCCACCAAGACGAACTGCGCAAGGGGGACACTCCCGAGGAAGCCGCTGCCCGTGCAACAGGAACCGCAGGTTCTGCTGTCATCTTTGCCGGCCTGACTGTCATGATTGCCCTGGTTGGTTTGGGCATTGCTGGAATCCCCTTCCTCACCACGATGGGTGTGGCAGCAGCAGTGGGAGTCGGCGTCGCCGTCATCATCTCGATTACATTGATCCCTGCTTTGCTCGGCTTCGCCGGCGAGCGCCTGCGCCCCAAGCCCAAAAAGACCAAGAAAGCCGAGGCTGCCTCACACAAGCCCAACCGCTTCTTCCTGGGTTGGGTCAAGGCTGTTACCCGCTTCCCCATCGTCACCATCTTGGCTGTGGTTGCCGTCATCACGATTGTGGCGCTACCCGCACTAAATCTGCGCCTTGCTCTTCCTGATGCAGGTAGCAACGCTCCCGATGACCGCTCGCGCATTACCTATGACTTAGTTGCCGAGAATTTCGGTGAAGGTTACAACGGTCCATTGCTCGTTACCGGCACCATTGTCACCAGCACGGACCCGCTGGGACTCATGGATGACCTCAAGTCTGAGCTGGAAAAGATTCCTGGAGTTGCCGCCGTTCCCTTGGCAACCCCCAACATGACTGCCGACACCGGCATTATTCAGGTGATCCCCACTGGAGCACCTGCCTCAGAGGAAACCAAGGCACTGGTTCAAGCCATCCGCGACAAACATGACTACTTCCAGAAGAAGTATGGCGTTGACCTCTCCGTCACCGGCTTCACCGCCAGTGGTATTGACGTCTCGGAACGCCTCGGGAATGCACTCCTCCCCTTCGGCATTGTGGTGGTGGGACTCTCCCTCATCTTGCTCACGATGGTGTTCCGCTCAATATGGGTCCCCATCAAGGCAGCCATTGGTTATCTCTTTAGCGTGGTGGCCGCATTCGGTGTCGTCACACTCGTTATGCAGGAGGGCGTGGGAGCTAACCTCATCCATATCGACCGACCTGGGCCAGTCTTGAGCTTCATGCCGATCATTGTGATGGGCATCCTCTTCGGTCTTGCCATGGACTACGAGGTGTTCCTCGTGGCTCGCATGCGTGAAGACTATGTCCACTCTGGCAAGGCACGAAAGTCAATCGTTACTGGCTTCGTTGGCTCCGCCAAGGTTGTGACAGCGGCAGCTGTGATTATGTTCGCCGTGTTCGCTGCCTTCGTGCCTGAGGGTGATGTGAACATGAAGGGCATCTCACTGGCGCTTGCGGTGGGTATCTTCGTTGACGCCTTCATCGTGCGCATGACCTTTGTTCCCGCCGTACTCCAGCTCTTGGGCGACAAGGCCTGGTACATGCCCAAGTGCCTCGACCGCGTTCTCCCTCACTTCGATGTGGAAGGCGAAGGCGTTCAGCACGAGCTTGAGCTTGCCGACTGGCCAGCTCAGAAGAACATTGTCGTTGCAGCCGAAGGTCTCAGTCTCAAGAACGCCGAAGGAACCCGTTCTTACTTCAAGAACCTTGCCTTCACCGTTCCTGTGGGAACCACGCTCTTTGTCACCGGTAGTGACAAGATTGCGACCTCAGCACTCCTCCTCACTCTGAGTGGACGCCTCGACCCTGACGCCGGCAAGCTCAAGGTTGCCGACATGGTTCTCCCCGTTCGTTCAGGTGCTGTTCGCTCACGTGTGGCACTGATCGATGTCTCTGAACACGCCAACCGCAACACGGTTGCCGCCATCGAAGATGCGGCTTCTGAAAAGCCTCAGGTGATCATCTTGGACAACATTGACTTCCTCTCCTCCGAGAGCGAGCAATATGCCGTTGCCGATGCCCTCAATGCAGCTCGTGAGGCTGCAACCAAGGCAGGCAAAACCCTCACAGTATTCGTGGGAACTACCAATGACATGCCTGTGGAGACATGGGGAAATGTTCTCAGTGCCCGCGTTGACTCAATGGTCCTCGACCTCGACACTGTGTCCGCTTCGAGCAAGAAAGTGCAGGCATAACCATGGCATCACTGATTACCCGCCTGTCCAAGAACTCTGCCAAGACAGAGGGCAAACCACGCATTCTCACGCTGGCTGCGCTCATCTTTGTTCCGTTGATCGTCGTGGGAACTTTGATGTGGGGTTTGTGGAACCCTACTGACCGCCTCGATAACGTGACAGCTGCCATCGTGAACAACGATGAGCCCGTCACCATCAACGGCCAGCTCACTCCCCTGGGTCGCTTGCTCACCGCAGGTCTTGTTGATGGCGCTGACGGAGCTTCGAACTACAACTGGGAAATCACTGACGCAGCAGAGGCAAAGAAGGGCCTGGAAAGTGGCAAGTATGTTGCTGCTGTCACCATCCCCAAGAACTTCTCCAAGGTTGCGACGTCGTCATTCAGTGACGCTTCCAACCCTCAGCAGGCCATCATTGATGTCACCTCGAGCGATAAAACACGCCTGGTTGATGACGCCATCACCACTGCGATTACCTCAACCGCAGTGAACATGCTCAACCAGCAACTCAGTGCCAGCTATATCGAGAACGTACTGATTGGTTTCAGCACATTGAGCGAAAGCCTGGGCAAAGCAGCTTCAGGAGCTCATGACCTGAGTAACGGCCTCGGAACACTCTCTGATGGAGCCACACAGCTCTCCACGGGTGCCAGCCAGTTCTCCAACGGAATGTGGGCTTTGCAGTCACAGGCTGCCGAACTCCCCGGACAAACCCAAGGCATCGCATCACTTTCTGCAGCTGTTTCCAATGGTGCTACAAATTTGTTGACTGAATTGGGAACACTTTCAGCACAATGCATCGGATCTGGCGCATCAGTCTCGTTCTGCCAAGGATTGGGAACTGCCGTTCAAAATTCTTATGTTCTAGCAAACGGCTACGCACCGATGAACTATCCCGGAGCTACCGGTCTAGCTGCAGCGAACTCTGGACTGGCTGCTGGAATGATTCCTCTCAGTGAAGGAATTACGAAACTAGCAAATGGCAGCACTGACATCGCCACCGGAGTCGAAGGCATCGCCTCCGGAACCACAGCGATTGCCGGCGGTTCGACTGAACTAGCAAACGGTCTCGACACCGCGGTGGAAAACATCCCGGTCTACACCGAAGCAGAAACCAAGAAGCTCTCCGAAGTAGTCACAGCTCCTGTTGCACTCAAAGACGCCGGCAACCTCAGCTTCGGCGCGAACAGCACCCCGCTCTACGTCGTGCTCTCGCTCTGGATTGGTGCTCTGGCTATCTTTGTTGGTCTGCGCACGCTCCCCCAGCGCCTGCTTGAATCAACACGTTCGTCCCTGTCACTTGCCACACGATCCTTCGTGATCCCTGCTGTGGTGGGCATTGCGCAGGGTGTTGCAGTCGCCACCGTCATTGCTGTGGCCAACGGCTATGACCTGGGTGAATGGGCCAGCGTGGCAGGCATTGCTGCCCTGATTGGTATTTCGTTCACGGCAACCAACCAAGCACTCAACGCTGTGCTCGGTGGTTTTGGACGTATGGTGTCGCTGGCTGTGGGAATTCTGATTCTGGTCACCGGCGTGATCTCGACAGTGCCGGCTCTGCTGGACACACTCCTGGGATTCACCCCTGCCAACGATGCCGTGACCGCACTGCAAGCCGTTATCAACTCTGGAAATGTCTCCGGGTTTGCTTCAGCTGTCACCGCGCTGGTGCTGTGGAGTCTGGGTGGCGTTCTGGTGACCGCACTGGCCATCTCACGCAAGCGTCACGTCTCCATCACTACTCTCAGCAAAGAAACCCAGCCCGTTTAGGGCTGGGTTTCTGCTGAAGTTCCTCCGCTACACAGCGGGGACGAGCTGAAGGCGCATTGAGTCCACACGCTCAGAAAAGATGCTTTGCTGTGCCCATTTGTTGGACAGTGAGCGGATAACACGCTCTACCTCGTTTTGCTCAAGGCTCGGTGGCAAGACAACTTGAACGACGAGCTCTTCATCGAATCCGCGCGCATCAGGATCACCCGATGTGAGGCGGATCGCCTTCACAAAAGGTTCGTCGGTGATGGATTCGTTGAACACCTGCTGAAGCATGGGGTCAATCTGGTTGGGAACCCAGGGTGTGCCCTTCGCAATGGCCTCGACCGTGGGACGTCGAAGAACAATCTCGGTTGAACTTTGTGGGTCCACCACAATCCATTGCGCACCGTCCGCAGCAGCGGCGAGCGCAGCACGACGAGCTTCAACAGGAACGGGACGAGCCTCAGGCTTCCACTTCTGCATTGCCTCTACGGAGGTGAAGACAGGAAGAACCTTCTGACCGTTAGGGCCCGCCACGGTGACGATGGCCAGTTCTTGAGTCTTGTCAACAACAAGTCCAGCTGCGTTCACGCCCACATCGCCTGCTTCTGCCAGAAGCGGCACAAGAAAACGTGAGACACGAATGGCATCCACGACGTTCATGTGACGACCTGCACGCTCTTCGGAATCCAAAGGAAGTGCGTGGAAAGTATCCAGAGCTAGCTTGAGCTGCTCAGGGGTGGTGCCATCATCAGATGCGAAAGGGTTCGCTTCAAACTCGCGGCCTTCCCAGGGCTGCCCTGCAGAATCTGCGTGGTCGGAAGAACCAAACATATGACCGTCGTGGTTGTGAGACATGGTTGTTCCTAGTTGTAGGCGACCTGGATGGCCTGTTCAAGCGTGAACTTCTGAGCATAGAGAGCCTTGCCCACGATTGCACCCTCCACGCCGATAGGGACGAGGGAACGCAGTGCAACGAGGTCATCCAGGCTGGCGATGCCACCCGATGCAACGACGGGCTTTCCGGTCTTCTCAGTTATCGCAGTCAGAAGCTCCAAGTTGGGTCCGTTGAGCATGCCATCACGGGTGACATCGGTCACGACATATCGGGAGCAACCAGCATCTTCGAGGCGCGCGAGGACATCCCAGAGGTTTCCGCCTTCTTCGGTCCAGCCACGTGCTGCAAGGGTTTCGCCACGCACGTCCAAGCCGACCGCAATCTGGTCACCAAAGCGAGCAATCGCCGATGCCGCCCAGTCAGGGTTCTCCAGTGCAGCAGTGCCGAGGTTCACACGAGTTGCGCCGCTGTCGAGTGCTGACTCGAGCGACGCATCATCACGAATACCGCCGGAGAGCTCAATCTTGACACCAGGAACCTCGGTGATCACACGGCGCAGCAGAGCGCGGTTCTCACCGCGACCAAATGCTGCGTCGAGATCGACGAGGTGAATCCACTCAGCACCCTGACGGGCCCAGTCAGCTGCTGCATCAACAGGGTCACCAAAGTCGGTCTCAGTGCCGAGAGCACCTTGGGTAAGGCGAACAGCCTTGCCCTCAGCAACGTCAACAGCGGGCAGCAGCTCAAGAATGGGCGCAGTCATGAGTAGATATTCCTTTAGTTAGAGAGTCTCGAGCCAGTTGCGCAGCAGCTGAATACCTGCTTCGCCAGACTTTTCGGGGTGGAACTGGGTAGCAACAAGGGGGCCGTTTTCAACAGCAGCAATGAAGCGCTGTCCATGCTCAGCCCACGTCACCGAAGGCTTGGGGAATGGAGGAATGACATCGAGGTTCCACTCGGTCACTCCATAGGAGTGCACAAAGTAGAAGCGTTCGTTTTCGATGCCTTTGAAGAGTTTCGAGTTCTCGCCCACCTCGACGGTGTTCCAACCCATGTGGGGAAGAACGGGAGCCTCGAGCTTGTGCACGGTTTCTTCCCACTCGCCTAGTCCTGGAGTGTCCACGCCACCTTCAAGCCCGTTGGCAAACATGATCTGCATGCCCACGCAAATACCCATGACGGGACGACCACCAGCAAGACGACGCTCAATGATCTCGCCACCATCCACGGCGTTGAGTGCTTCCATCACGGCAGCAAAAGCACCCACACCAGGAACAAGCAGTCCATCAGCCTCGGCGCACTTTGTTTTGTCTCGCGTCAGTTCGACCTTTGCTCCTGCGAGCTCCACCGCTTTGATAGCGGAGTGGATGTTCCCCGTGCCGTAGTCGAATACAACGACGGACTTTTGGGTCACAGAGCACCCTTTGTGCTGGGGATTCCCTGCACGAGAGGGTCAATAGCCTTGGCCTGGCGGAATGCGCGAGCAAACGCCTTGAACTCTGCTTCAGCAATGTGGTGAGGGTCGCGACCGTTCAACACCGTGATGTGGGTGGTGAGACCTGCATTAAAGGTGATGGCTTCGAACACGTGACGAACCATAGAACCGGTGAAGTGCCCACCAATGAGGTGGAATTCAAAACCAGCAGGCTCACCTGAGTGCACCAAGAAAGGGCGTCCAGAAATATCCACGACAGCCTGAACAAGTGCCTCATCGAGAGGTACCAGAGCGTCGCCGAAGCGGGAAATACCAGCCTTGTCTCCCAGTGCTTCGCGAATGGCGAGACCGAGAGAAATACCAATGTCTTCAACAGTGTGGTGAACATCGATGTGGATGTCACCGGAAGCCTTGACAGTGAGGTCAGAAAGAGAGTGCTTAGCAAACGCGGTCAGCATGTGGTCGAAGAACGGAACAGTCGTCTCGATGTTGCTCACACCCGTGCCGTCAAGATTGATCGTGAGTTCAATGCTTGACTCGCTCGTGGTGCGAGAAATGCTCGCAATGCGCGGTGCTGTAGTCATAAGACCAGTTTAGTAGGGCTTAGAGAGCACCATTGATCGAGCCATCAAGGGCTGCCAACGCATTCAAGAACTCCGTTGTTTCTGCTTCAGTTCCTGCCGTCACACGTAAGTGATTGGGCATGCCGATGTCACGGATGATGATGCCCTGAGCCAACAGCTTCTCAAAGACTTCTTGAGGATCACGAACACCACCAAAGAGCACAAAGTTCGCACTCGAGGGATAGGGGGTGTATCCCAGCACTGCCAGCTCTGTAACCAAGCGGTCACGCTGCTGGCGAATGTCTTCGACCATGGCCAACATGGCTGGAGTGTGTGCCAATGCACCTTCTGCCGCCGCCTGCGTCAACGCAGAGAGGTGATAGGGCAAACGCACTAAACGAAGCGCATCAGCAACAGCAGGATCGCCTGCCAAGTAACCCAGACGAGCACCAGCAAAGGCAAACGCCTTACTCATGGTGCGAGAGACAACCAGTCGTGGACGACCAGCCAACAACGTCAACGCCGTGGGCTCACCTTCAGGTGCAAACTCTGCATACGCTTCATCAACGAAGACAATGCCGTCCGTTGCGTCATAAGCCGCTGCAATGGTTTCCAACGACACAGGTGTGCCCGTGGGGTTGTTCGGTGTGCAGAAGAAGACGATGTCGGGCTTGTTTTCTTTGATTGCCGTAACTGCAGTGGCTGGTGAGATTTCGAAGTCCGCATCACGCTGGGCAGGAATCCAGGTAGTTCCCGTTCCCGAAGCGATGATCGAGTGCATGGAATAAGTGGGCGGGAACGCCAGAACAGAACGTCCTGGACCTCCGAAGGCCTGCAGGAGCTGCTGAATAACCTCATTAGAGCCGTTTGCTGCCCAAATGTTCTCAGCAGAAAGACCGTGACCAAGATACTCAGCTAGGGCAACACGAAGATTCGTGAATTCACGATCGGGGTAACGGTTGATGTTACCAAGAGCGGTGTGAATGCGCCCCATGATGTCCATAACCACCTGGGGTGGCACGGGGTGGGTGTTCTCATTGACGTTGAGCTCAACCCGAACATGTGCCTGTGGCGCGCCATACGGCTTCAAGCCACGCAGGTCATCACGAATGGGGAGGTCTTCAAATGAGGTCACGAGATAAGTTTACGGGCGCTTGAAACACACAAATGCCGGCCCCCAAAAGGGACCGGCATTCGCAGGAAAAGGGAGGAAAGGTTTAGTACCCGGCAGGAATCGCAATCTTCTGACCAGCCTGCACTTCACCGTGAAGCTGGTTGAGGGAGACAATCTCGGCAACAACATCGCGAGGATCTGCGTTGGGGGCAATCTCCTGTGCAAGCTGCCAGAGGCTTTCACCCTGAGCGATGGTCACGTAGGTGAAGTCGTTTGCTGCGCCTTCAGCAACAGCAGCTGCACCACCACTGTTGAGTGCCGCTACAAGTGCGCCGATCACGAGGGGCAGTGCTACTGCGGCGGTGAGGACACGACGTCCACGCTTGGTAATGCGAAGACGGGTCTTGGGTTCTGCTGCGGGGAGGAAGTTCACATAGGTCACGTTGTTAATCTGGTGCGACCCACGGACATTGCCAGCTGCGCTGCATGGTTCGTCGATGTAGTCAGGCTCAACGGGACGGTGGATTGGTGCGGTGAATGCGAGTACTGCGCTCATGAGATTCTCCTTTTCCTGGTGTTTATCTCGAATCGGGCCCTCGGCCGGGAGAACCCGATTCGAAGATATGTTTCGAAGATATATTCGTATTTCTTCAATGTCAAGTACATATTGAAGGTTGATTGTGGATAATCCTCAAGAATCTTCGAATATGTGTTTGTTTTATTGACATTCTTCGAATACTCTTTCGGTATTGAGAAAAGTTCATCATGAGCCACGGACATTCACGTTCGTACAGCCCAGGACTTACCCAACAGAAACGGAAGATGCCATGACTGAGTCACCAGCTGGCGAAAGCAAACGACGTAAAGGCCTGAGCGCGAAACAGCAGCTCATCCTCGACGTCATCACTGCCTACATCGACGAGAACAGCTACCCACCCTCCATGCAGGAGATCGGTGATGCTGTAGGTCTCTCGTCATTGGCGAGTGTGACCTACCAACTTCAGCAGCTTGAACTCGGTGGTTACATCCGCCGCGACCCCAAGCTCCCCCGCGCACTTGAGGTACTTGGCCAGGGCACCGCTGCCCGCACGCCAGCACCTGTTGCTGACAACGTGTTCCCCATGGGTGAAGCAGTTCAGGTTCCGCTCGTAGGACAGATTGCTGCTGGTGGTCCCATTACAGCCGAGCAGAACACCGAAGACACCATGGCTCTCCCCCGCCAGCTTGTGGGCCAGGGAGAACTCTTCATGCTCAAGGTCAAGGGTGAATCCATGATTGATGCCGCGATCTGCGACGGTGACTTCGTCGTGGTCCGCAGGCAGCAGACAGCAGAGAACGGTGACATCGTTGCAGCCCTGCTCGATGATGAAGCAACCGTCAAGGTCTTCCGTCAGCGCGATGGTCACACCTGGCTCTTGCCTCGCAACAGCAACTACGAACCCATCTTGGGCGACCACGCCACCATTATGGGAAAGGTTGTGACAGTTCTTCGATCTGTCTAACCCCACAAACTAAAAGTCCCGCATGCTGAATACAGCGTGCGGGACTTTTTATGTTTATGAATTATTGGAGACGGCGAAGCACATCCACAACCGGACCGCTTTGGTTGAACGCATAGAGGTGAATACCTGGCGCTCCCCCGGCAATGAGCTCCTTAGCTAGGCTCACCGCGTGCTCAACGCCAATCTCGCGCTGACCCTCGGTGGTGGGCTCAATCTCGAGAGCAATCTCGAGATCACTGGGCATTTCTTCACCTGAGATCTCGATCATGCGACGTAAACGACCAGGACTAATTACGGGCATGATGCCCGGAATGATGGGCATGGTGAGGCCTGCTTCTTTGGCCTTCTGGGCAAAAGAGAGGTAGTCATCTGCGTGGAAGAAGAGCTGGGTAATAGCCAAGTTGGCTCCTGCAGCTTCTTTCGCGAGAAGAACATCAATGTCCTGAGTCTTTGAACGTGACTGAGGGTGCCCATTAGGGAATGCAGCAACACCAATGCGAACAAATTCACGCTTCTGGCTCAGGCGCGTAGCACCGGCATGCCAACGGGGTTCTTCTTCAAAGACGAAAGGCTCACGCTCGGCCTGAACGCGATGAATGAATGAAAGTTTGTGTGAATGAACGATAGA
>NZ_JAVWTF010000017.1:26653-34699 GCF_036667855.1 Aurantimicrobium sp.
TCTTCGCCCTCCTGAGTGCCCTCTGGTGGGTCTCCACGCAGGGCGAGGAATGATCGCACACCAGCGTCGAGAAATGTCCTCACAAGCTCGTTGGCGCCTTGATAGGACTCAGCAACACAGGTGAGGTGAGCCATGGGCTCCACATCAGTATTTGCGAGGATGAACTTCACGCAGTCGAGGGTCGCATCACGAGAAGAACCACCCGCGCCATAGGTAACCGAGATGAAGTCGGGGCCCGTGGCAGCCAGTTCAAGAATGGTCTTGTTGAGTGCTTCGCGCAGATCAGGATTGCGCGGAGGATAAACCTCGAAGGAGAAAGGCACGCCAATGTTGAGCTCTGTTGAGCTAGTGGCTGGTGCGTTACTCATCGATATTCCTCGGGGCACAATTCGCATGAAGGATAAACAGGATTGTTATCCGCGAAGCGTGGGCCGGGCTCGGCAGTCGCTTACTCACCAGTGTTGGCGATATAGAAATGTTAGCAGTGCTGTTTAGGCAGTGCGTTCTTCAGGCTCATCCACGATGGCAGAAGCCAGGCGAGGCACGATGGTGGGTGCCGCGTTCTCGCTCACACACTCTGCCGTGATGATGACCTTGTGAATCTGATCGGTTGAGGGAACCTCAAACATGATCGGACCTAAGACGTTTTCCAAGATGGCACGCAGACCACGAGCACCGGTTTGGCGAAGCACAGCAAGATCAGCGATGGCATCGAGTGCTGCAGGCTCAAACTCGAGCTCCACATCATCGAGAGCAAACATGCGCTGGTACTGCTTGACCAGAGCGTTCTTAGGCTCGGTCAAGATGTCGATGAGAGCACTGCGGTCCAGTGGCGACACCGTTGCGATAACGGGAAGACGACCAATGAACTCAGGAATCAAACCAAACTTGTGGAGGTCTTCAGGAAGAACCTCAGCAAAGAAGTCACGTGCTTCATCCTTGCTCTGCAAGGGTGCACCGAAACCGATACCGGTCTTGCCCGCACGAGACTGAATGATGTCTTCGAGTCCTGCGAATGCACCGGCCACAATGAACAGCACGTTGGTGGTGTCGAGCTGAATGAATTCCTGGTTGGGGTGCTTACGGCCACCCTGTGGTGGAACGGAGGCAACAGTGCCTTCCAAGATCTTCAGCAGTGCCTGCTGAACACCTTCACCAGAAACGTCACGCGTAATCGAGGGGTTCTCAGCCTTGCGCGAGATCTTGTCGATTTCATCGATGTAGATTATGCCCTGCTCAGCACGCTTCACATCAAAGTCAGCTGCCTGCAGGAGCTTGAGCAGAATGTTTTCCACATCTTCACCGACATAGCCGGCTTCCGTCAGCGATGTTGCGTCAGCAACAGCGAACGGAACATTCAAACGACGTGCAAGAGTCTGAGCGAGGTAGGTCTTACCGCAACCGGTGGGGCCGATCAGAAGAATGTTGCTCTTGGCAATCTCAACTTCGTTGGCCTTGTCCTCAGCAGTCTTGACACCTTCACCTGCGCGCACGCGCTTGTAGTGGTTGTAGACCGCAACGGAGAGAGCCTTCTTGGCTGGCTCCTGACCGATGACGTATTCCTCAAGGAAGGTAAAGATTTCTCGGGGCTTAGGCAGATCGAAATCTGCAATGACGCCCTCTTCATTGGCTTCTGCCAGACGTTCTTCAATGATCTCGTTGCAGAGTTCCACACACTCGTCACAGATGTAGACGCCGGGGCCCGCAATGAGCTGAGCTACTTGCTTCTGGCTCTTGCCACAGAAGGAGCACTTGAGCAGGTCAGCGCTTTCGCCGATACGTGCCATGGTCAACTCCTTCAAACGTCTGAATATCTAGACATTCGAGCCTAACCCGAACCACAGACGTTCTTTGTCACCTGTGGATGTGACGCCTCGGCGTGCCGAAATACAGAAAATATATTTGCCATAAGTTTTTGACACTAATCAGAGGGCAAGAAAATCAACCCAACAAAGGCAACTATGTGGTGAAGCTCATTACCCACGAAGCGGTAGACAACATTTTCTCCTGAGTGGTTGCCAACGCTCCGTTGAGGTACGCGACACGAATCACAGCAAATCGAAATGTTCCCACTTGATCAACTTCAACGTTCATGGACGAATCTTCGAAAGTTATGCGACATTGGTCGGATTCGAAACAATCAATGTTTAAGCCCGACGACACCAAGGGAAATCCATATTCATCGGCGTCTGCGAAGAAACTGATGACAAACGCGGATGGTTTGGCGGATGGGGAAATAGTGAGACGAAGTGTTCGAGTTGCAAGCCGAACTGGTGTAATTACAGCGTCTTCAGGCTTCTCCACGATGTGAGAAACAAAACCGTCAGGGGTTGCCCATTCGTACTGGGTAATTGAGAGCTGAACATCATTGGCCCAAACCTGAGGAGGAAGACTTGGAGTCGGTTCCACGGACGTCAAACGAACGCCTTGTCGTATTGCCCCTTCATCTTCTTTCACAAAGTTAGTCAATCAGAAAATGAGAAAACCCCGACCGAAGCCGGGGTTTTCGTGTGACTTTCCGTGATTACGCAGTAATTGCTGCGTTCTTACGCGAAGTGAGAACCTGGTCGATCAAACCGTATTCGAGTGCCTCCGCAGCCGAAAGGATCTTGTCGCGGTCGATGTCCTTGTTGACCTGCTCGATGGAGCGGTTGGAGTGCTTGGACAGGGTCTCTTCCAACCATTCACGCATACGCATGATTTCCTTGGCCTGGATTTCAATGTCCGAAGCCTGACCACGGCCGGCATCACCGGTCGAAGGCTGGTGGATAAGAACACGAGCGTTAGGCAGAGCCAGACGCTTACCTGGAGCACCAGCAGCCAACAGCACAGCTGCAGCGGATGCTGCCTGGCCGAGGCAGACGGTCTGAACCTGGGGGCGGATGTACTGCATGGTGTCGTAGATCGCGGTCATCGCGGTGAATGAACCACCGGGAGAGTTGATGTACATCACGATGTCGCGGTCAGGGTCCTGGCTTTCCAGAACGAGAAGCTGAGCCATGACGTCATCAGCAGATGCATCATCGACCTGGACACCCAAGAAGATGATGCGGTCTTCGAACAGCTTTGCGTAAGGGTCCTGACGCTTGTAACCGTAAGCGGTGCGCTCTTCAAAAGTAGGAAGAACGTAACGGCTCTCAAAGTTGGGAATAGTCATAATGAGTCCTCGTATCTTTTCCGGAGCTTACGCAGTCTTGGTTCCGCCGCCACCAGCGACGTCGCTTGCGGATGCACGAACGTGGTCAACGAAGCCATACTCGAGAGCTTCCTGAGCGGTGAACCAGCGGTCGCGGTCACCATCAGCATTGATCTGCTCAACGGTCTTGCCGGTCTGAGATGCCGTGATTTCAGCCAGGCTCTGCTTCATCGAGTTGATGAGCTGTGCCTGAGTCTGAATGTCAGAAGCAGTACCACCAAAGCCACCGTGGGGCTGGTGAAGAAGGACACGAGCGTTAGGAGTGATGTAGCGCTTACCCTTGGTGCCCGAGGTCAGCAGCAGCTGTCCCATGGATGCCGCCATGCCGATACCCACGGTCACGATGTCGTTAGGAACGAACTGCATGGTGTCGTAGATCGCCATACCGGCCGTAATCGAACCACCAGGAGAGTTGATGTAGAGGTAAATGTCCTTTTCGGCATCTTCTGCAGCAAGAAGCAACATCTTCGCGCAAATCTCGTTGGCGTTGTCGTCACGCACGTCCGAACCCAACCAAATGATGCGGTCCTTCAGTAGACGCTCAAACACATTGTTCGGCATTACCATTTCGGCCATGTCAGCTCCATTTCAACAACCACGAGACATTTCTCTTGCGGTGTTTCGAATCTAGCGGAGCAAACACGCTCAACACGGCAGTGTTCGCCTCAGGCGGAGTGCCGTTCGCCCACAGCGACGAATTAAAAATGTCGGGCCTCCTGAGACGTGGAGGCCCGACTACCCAATGAGGCGTTGGGGGTCTAATCAAATATTTCGCTCAACCAGTTCTTGGGTCGCTTTTGGTAACCCTGGTTGTAGTTGTCATAGCGAGGCTGTGGAGCATCCATGCTTGGAGCAGCAGAGACTGCAGGAGCACCGACGGTAGCGGAGCGTTCAAGAATCTTGTCTAATTCACCGCGGTCTAGCCAGACTCCGCGACATTGTGGGCAGTAGTCAATTTCGACACCTGCACGGTCGGACATCACCAGTGTTGCGCCGTCGGTAGGACAGTTCATTCATAACTCCCGGGATAGTTGTTGCAGTTGACAACAGTCAATCCAGTGAAGCTGGGAAATAACCGGTAGCTAGCTGAGAATAACCAGCAAGTATACTCGAATCATGACTCCGCTCCTGACCGCTGCGCTCGCCGGTCTAGGTTTTGGACTCTCCCTCATCGTGGCGATTGGTGCCCAAAACGCCTATGTTCTACGCCAGGGCTTACGCAAAGAGCATGTCTTTGTCATCGTGGCGATATGTGCACTCTCAGACGCTTTGCTCATTGCAGTTGGCGTGGCAGGTCTCGGCGCAATTATTCAGCAGCTCGAATGGCTGTTACTTCTTATCGAAGTCATTGGCGGTGTGTTCCTATGCACTTACGGTGTCATGGCTGCCAAACGTGCGTGGAAACCCGAAGTTCTCAACACTGATACTGGCGGTAAAGAAGTAAGCCTGAAGGTTGCTGCCGGTACGGCTTTAGCGCTGACCTACCTCAACCCCCATGTCTATCTCGACACCGTATTGCTGTTGGGGTCAGTTGCCGGAACCTATGAAGCTGACCGCTGGTGGTTTGCCGCCGGTGCCATGCTCGGCAGCGTCATCTGGTTTAGCACCCTGGGTTTTGGAGCACGCTTGCTGGATCCTGTATTCAAGAAGCCCACAGCCTGGCGCGTACTAGACGCCATTATTGCTGTGGTGATGTTCACCCTCGGCACGAGCCTGCTGGTCAGCTTCGTGCAAACCTTGTTGGGGTAATTCCTTAACTCTGGCTGAGAGTCATTATTTCTTGAGTAAACGTCGCCCTCTAGAGAGATTCAATCCAACACTTCCCAATATGACAAAAATCACTCCCGATCCAAGAATGAGTTCATTTTCGTAGCCGTGAATTCCTGTATCAGCTAAAGAAGAATTTGCAGTGACTGATGGAGAGGGCGTAGAGGTACTACTTGAAGATGGAGAAGGTGAAGAAGAACTACTTGATGACGGAGAAGACTGAACCACTGGGGTGATGTAGGACGCAGCGAAAAAGCTCCAACTACCGACACTCCATGTCGACCCAGCGTCCGTTGACCATACCTCTAACATGCCGGTAGGAGCAGCTGGTCCGTTGTAAATCGAGTAAAACTTTGGTGGACTCATCATTCCGCCAGAAACAGCATTAGGCGCCGCCAAGACAAATACATAAGACGTTCCTGCAGTCACAGTTGCGGGAGACGAAAAATCAAAAATGACGCTTGTAACTGATGATGACGACACGTCTGTTTCGTTGACGGTTGTTACAGCCAAAGGACTTCCGCTTGGAACACCATTTGAAGCCAAATACAGTGAACCGTTAATGACACCAGGGTTTCCTGTCTTTCGCATGTCTATGGTGATGCGATCGAGCAATCCATTTGATCCTGCAGTAAATGATTGCCCTCGAAGGATCGTGGAAGAAAGCGCTCCATAAGACGAATAAGTCCCTCCAGAAGTGAACTGTTGGTCAAGATTGCCAACTGCATTCGCCGCAATAGCTGAAAACAACGAAGTGACAGCGACAGTTACTACACACACGACCGTGAAAATACCTGTCATTACAGATTTTGGGAACTTCTTCATGTGCCCAAAAATAAACTAAACGGAATGTGCTCTGAGGTTTCTCATACACATGTATGAGAAACAAAATTGAGGTAACTACTGGCGCTGGCGAGAACGACTCTTTGCGGAAATCAACCCGAGGATTCCAGCAAATAACAATCCTGCCGCCATTAACCCAACTTGGGTGATGCCCGCGGAATCCAGGCCTGTGTTAGCCAGATTTGGACTCACTGAAGAACTTGTAGCACTGGGGGAAGGCGAAGTCGTAGGTGACACATACGTTGCAAAGCGGAAACTCGTTTGATTAGGAGTGACACCTGAATCTATGTAGTTCTGCCATCCCACATTTCCAGCGCCCGGCTTGACGCCCTTTGCACCAGCTGGAACAGACGTGGCATTTTCAAAGTGATACTCACCCGAACCTGTTGTGGAAAGTACAACTGAGTATTGCGTTCCTGCAGTAACTGTTGCTGGCGTTCCAAAATCAAAAACAATGGTGGTAACAGTTGTAGGGATTGCTGTTTGTGCAACAGAGGCGCTCGCAAGTGATGATCCAGTTGGGAATCCCGAACCATCAACCGCATAAATATTTGCGGTAAGAGCTGCCGAAGGATTACTAAATGCAAAACCATCGATAGTGAATCGATCCAAGGTTCCACTGACACCCGCAGTGAAATCTTGTGCGAGTGAAACGTTATTCATGATGTAGTACCAACGAGTACTTGTACCCGTTGCTTGCTGATCGAGATTACCCACTGCGGAAGCAGACACTGCAGGCAGCAAGCCCAATGTCGCTGCGAGCAGAGCAATCAAGCCAGAAAGGGTCCATTTACGAAGCACAGATACCGAGGAAGTCATGCTCACAAAATAATGAATAAATCTGTTGCCAACGTTTTGTTCATACAACTGTATGAAAGCACCTCCGTACCGGGGTCCCGCTATATGTTGTAAAAGTGAGAGTGCCTTTAGAAGTGAGGGGTCCATGAGAGACACACGAGTTCTCTATGTCGAAGACGACCCCGCTCTGCGTGCCATCATGAGCAAACTACTCCACAGCCAAGACGGCATTGACGTTGTGGCAAACGTTGGAAATTCTCACGAAGCTCTTGAGTGTGCTCAAACATCTCAAATAGATGTTGCCTTGCTCGATATTGCTCTCGGTCACAACAGCGCCACAGGCCAGGAACTTGCACTTCAGTTGAGATCCATCAACTCCAACATCGGTATCGTGATTTACTCTCAACATGCTGAGGTCAATTTTCTCTCTCAACTTTCAGCTCGGAACCTCGAAGGATGGTCCACCATCCAAAAGAGCGCATCCATCGATATGCCCTACTTAGTAGATGTCTTGCGCTCAACAGCACGAGGGCTTTCCATCATTGACCCCAAAATCTTGGAAACAGAGCGAAGCGAATCCTCAACTGAGTTTGAGCAACTCACCCCACGCCAACACGAAATCATGGCTCTCATCGTGGAGGGCATAGATGTCCCCCACATTTCAGAGAAGTTAGGGGTTTCTGCGGTGACTATCCGTCAGGAACTTTCGAGAATTTACAAAGTGATTGTGCCCGAACCTGCTCCTGGCACGGACCTGCGCACAACTGCAGTGCTGCGATATCTGCGACGAAGCCGAAGCTATGCCTGGACTCATGGCGAATAACACACGCACGTCACGTAATCCTGCCCGCCGCTTAGCTGGATTCATCGCGGGACCCTGGTCTATCCGCCCCATTGGATTTGGAGTCATTTCAGCCTTTCTCAACCAATTCTCTGACGTTCGGGCAGCGGTGAGCGCAGGAAGAGTACCAGTGATGGCCTGGCTGGAAAGTTTCCCATCGAGTATGACGATAGGCCTCTCTCTCGGTCTGAGTTTTGCCGTACTTGCGTGGGCCATGCGACGAACTGAGCCACTCCGACGGAAACAGCTCATCTACCACGTGGGTATTGCACTCATTGCTTTAGGTTTTGCTGTGGCCTATGGCCTTTTTTATAACAGGCCCTTCAAGGATGTCCCGTTCAACAGCGTGCGGGTGTATCTCGCGATATTGGTTGTCTCCATCATCTTCGGTGTGGGAGAGAAGCGCGTGAGAGCACAAGCCAGCCGTGCCGAAAGTGCCCTTGCCGAGGTTGACAGACAACGTTCACTTCTACTTCAAGCCGATGAGGACACCCGCCGAGAAGTAGCGGACCTTCTCCATGACCGTGTTCAAGCTGGTCTCGTCGTGGCGAACCTCGAACTCAATAAGATTTCAGAAAAACTCTCGGAGCAACACAAAGCA
>NZ_JAVWTF010000018.1:0-34055 GCF_036667855.1 Aurantimicrobium sp.
GCAGAGGGCTGGTTAGAACGCTGACCCAGGCGATGTGAGTCGTCCACGATGAGGAGGTCGTAGTGTTCCTTCGATGCACCAGCATCAAATGGGCTCAACACCATGGACTTGGATAGCCCAGGAGTTTTGGCGAACACCTTCTCTATGGACTTTCGCAACGACTGTTGCGGAATGACCAAACCAATGGTGAAGTCTCTGAGCTGTTCACGGTAACCCTGCTGGAAGAAGTCTGAAAACATGGAGTCGCTGTCGAGCTGTTCGTCTGGTGCACTCTTCGCAATATCTACCAAGAGCTTCATGAGATAGACGGCAACGATCGTTTTGCCCGTGCCAGGGTCGCCCTGGATCACGATAGGCGTATCTGTCTTGTTTTCGAGGTCTTCGAAAAGCTTCTCTAGGACACCCTCGATAGCGACCGACTGATCTGTATTCAGCGCTTTGAACGGTGAGAACTTGAACAGGTCACTGTTTACGATGTCGGGGATGCTCCGAGTGAAGACACCTTCTTTTAGTAGTTCATCAAAGAGTTCATTGAACGTCTCGCGATAGCGATCACGTTCGAAGTAATCGGCATCTGTGATGCCGTGGTTTCCGTTGAGGACTTTGTATTTACTGTCCGCAGCGAGGTAGCGAATCAATTGAGATTCGAGGTCAAGGCAAACCGACTTATTGAAGCGGTCATCGAGGATGACCTTGATCCTCTTCAGGTGCTGACGTTGTTCAACCGCAAGATGTTGGAACATGCGGTTAGCGACGTTGGTGGATTCACCAACGTAGATCTCGTCAGTGCCTTCGATTGTGTAAACAACTGGCCAGTTCTTGTGGCGTGTATCAGCCTCAGCCCACACGCTGACCGCGTCCTTATTGAACGGAAGTCGCTCGATATTAAAGCTGGTCATATTTGTCGCTGCGCCCCCGCGCTTTCTCAACAGGGTATTTCTGTTGAGTTTTAGCCAGCTTTTCAAGAACTATCTCGTTAGGGTCCATACCCAGTTTGTCTGCCAAAAGAAGGCAGTAGGTCAACACATCAGCCAACTCGTCCTGGACGTTTTCTAAGTTAGCTGGACTTCCCCATTGGTAGTTCTCCAGAAGTTCAGCAGCTTCTATGCTCACGCTCTTGGCGAGGTTCTCTGGAGTATGGAACTGAGCCCAATCACGCTCTTCGACAAACTCTCTCAGAGCTTGAATCACATCACGTTGTTCCATGAATTCAACTTATCGCAGAACTTAGTTCACATGTCCGGCAACAAAGGCCATCAGATTCCAAATCATTTGGTGCTGTTCTCCACACCCACATTTCGCTTGCCGGTCTTAACAGATCTCGGTATTTCTGAAATTCGAAGACCTTGAATACCTACCCTCAAGGAATGATGAGCACTATTCCTTGGATCTTTTATGTCTCTGAAGTTGGCAGACCAGTCGTTCAACGCGAAATAGAGAAACTGAAACTTAATCGCTACGAAATGGTCGTACTTGAACGAGTCCTTCTTCGCCTGGAGACCCAGGACAGCACGTGGCACGATTCCACCTATCTCGGTAGAGAGATTTGGGAAGCTCGCATTCGTTTGGTTAACCGCCAAATACGTGTGTTGTATTCGATGGAACTTCAAGAACGTATCCACCTCGCTCTCCTTGCTGCCGTGAAGAAGACCCAGAAAGTTCCTCAGCAATGGATTGCACTTGCCCCGGCGAGAAGGTCCAGCTGGCGATCTCGGATGGACGAACGTGGCTAGAGAGAATATAGTGTTAAAACGATATTTGGAGAACACTCATGAGTACTGACAGCACTGGTCTTCGTCGCATGTTTCCCGACGCAGGATGGGAAACTCCTGCACTGGTGGGCGCCGCCGAAGACATCGACGCCTTGATCGACTTCGTCACACTGCTGAGAAACACACGGCGTTCGGAAGGTGTAACTCAAGTTCAGATTGCAGAGCGTCTGAAGACCACACAGTCCAGCATCTCTGAGTTCGAACGAATTGGTGGAGATCCTCGGATTCAAAGCCTGCAACGCTATGCCCGAGCAATGGGATACCGGGTTCGGTTGGAACTGGAGAAGGTTCCCTCGGAACCTCCGGGGCAGGTTCAGTCTCCCAAGGCAAAATAAGTGCCTGAAATCAACTACTTCGCTAAAGCCTCTAAAGCTTCCCTCGCCAGTGATTGAACGAGTTGTGAGTGGTTGACCCAAGGCGATGTGCTCTGGTCCAACACCGTGACAATTGCTTTGACCCGCTTGCGGCTCTCGCTACTCAATCCGCTGAGAACGTGATCTGTATCTGTGAGGCATGCCAACAACAACACTGCGTCCTCAGCATGACGCATCTTGTCTCGTGGGTCTTCCAGGTATGCAGCACCCTTAAGAACTAGGGCACCTCTCACGCTGGGAATGACAAGTGAGACATTTCCAGCTCCTGTCTTGAGCTCAACATTGACTGTCTCTTTGAGTGCCCGGGTTCCCCCAGCAACCCCAAATAGTGGCCTCCCCAGATAAGCCGGCTTGTTCTTCGCTACATACCTATCTGCACAAAGAACATCAACTTTGTCCGTTGGCTGTCCTTCTCCCACTGATCGCTCGAACTGGTAGGCGAACTTCGTTTCTTCATTGAGAGTGAATCCTGCGCTCTGCAGCAAAGCTGCAGTCTGCGCAAACGACACAACACCCGTTTCAAGATGCAGCGCGCTGTCAACATCTGTCGTAGTTCGTGGTTGAGGCAACCCCGCCAACTGTGCGTGGAGAGAAACCATGAGGCCACCGACAAGAGTCCACGACCTGTGTGGAAGAAGTCGAGCTAGTTCGAACGCAACGGGCCAGGGTGGCTCTAGCCATTCACTCCCTGTGGCATCGAGATGTACCGTCTCTCGTTCCATCACAGCTTTCTCCGAAGCTCCTCTAACCAGGTTTGCGCTGCAGAATGTTCTCTCACATCTCCGAAGATATAGAGCGCACACGCTTCGAGTACTTTACGGTGTGCTTGAGTTCCTTCGACAACAACAATGTCACCTGTGGAGTCTTGTGCCAGTCGTAGCTCACGTGCACGAGTAGATGCGTTTTCAGCAATGAGGACAGCGTTTCCCCCTTTGGCTGAAAGTCCCAGCTCAGGAAGTACAGCCATATCAAGATCATTGAGAGTAGTTGAGGTAGCCGATCTCCTCAGCGCATATCGCCCTCTCATGATTTGACCAATAAGCGCGTGTAGCGCCATGGTCGCTACCCGCTTCTTCAGCCTGCTCTTCTCTGTGCTGTCAAGGCCTTCCACATTGGTTCCAGAAAGGAGAGATAGTGCCGCATTCTGAGTTTCTGCACTCCAGTTGCGTCCTCGGTGATTGATCCTAGAGAACGCCTGTAACTGTCGGGATTGAATAATGTAGCTCGCGCCTACTCGATCAGCCGAGAGAATGCCTTCTTCAATTGCTCTGCGCACTTGCCTAGCTGAGATGCCCGCTTGTTGGGCAGCTTGTGAAACAGTGAGAGACATACATATATTGTCCGATATCGGACTATATATGTCAATGTTTGACCTGAGCCTTAAACACCTCACCCCCGCATCGCTGCGGGGGTGAGGTTGTAGTTTCTCTTTGACTACTTCGCGTCAACATCCTTTGCCAGGGTGCCGAGGTAGAGCTCGATGACCTTAGGGTCATCGGCCAGCTCGCGGCCGGTGCCGGTGTAGGCATCGCGACCCTGGTCGAGAACATATCCACGGTCAGCAATCTGGAGGCAACGACGAGCGTTCTGCTCCACCATGATGACTTTAGACGCCAGCCTTGTTAATGCGGCGTGTGCGAATGAAGGTCTCATCCTGACGAACAGGAGACAGACCAGCAGATGGCTCGTCCAGTTGAGTGGGATTTGACCACTCTTGGCTAATTTCTCATGTGATTAATGGGTACTACATGCACTCCGTCTTCACGGGTGTATGCCCAACCACCAGGCACAACAACTATTAATGCCCCTGGCTTTCCCATTTTGGAGTCATCTACTTTCGATGCAAATTTGAGCAAGTTTGCCGCAGCGGCATCTACTTGGTTGAAACCAAGTTTCACTTCGATGGCGGCCCATTGGCCGTAGTCGTAGCTGACAATCGCATCAACTTCTAGCCCTGAGCTGTCTCGATAGTGCCAGACCTTACCCTCATCCACTTGAGAGTAAATTCGAAGATCGCGTATAACGAGTGATTCGAAGAGGAAGCCCACATAGTTCAAATCATTTCGTAACTTTTCTGGAGTTCCATCCACAGCGGCCACCGCAAGCGATGGATCTACAAAATGCCATTTGGAACTCTTTTTAGCCACCGACTTTGAACGCATATGTGTCGGCCAGGCAGGAAGCGGTTCTAACACAAATATGCGCTCTAGGTCAGAAACATATGACGCCAAGGTGTCATATGTTTCCGGACCTAAATCTCCGACATCTTCAAGGATTGTCTTTTTGGACGCTTCTGTTCCAACGTTGCGGCCTAGCGATGCGAGTAACGCAGCAACTTTTATCGGATTACGAGTTGATTTGTCTGCATTCTGAATATCTACGCGTGCAACCTCGCTCATGTATCCACGGAGTCTGCGCTGGGCCAGGTTGAGTGGCAGAGACAACATACCGGGCCAACCTCCGCGACATATGGCTTCAATGACGTCGTCGAGCGGGAACTCTTTCCGAGGAGCTTTCGGAACTGTCCCCTGCCGAACTAATTCATGGAGAGAAACCTCACCAGCCGAGAGGCCAGACTCAAACAAGGACATGGGCCTCATTCTCAACCGCACTGCTCGACCAGCTCCTGAATGGCGGGTATTGTCGTCGGCAGGAACAGCCGAACCAGTGAATATGTATGTCGCGTTGCTTCCCAAAGCATCAACTTCGTGACGAGCATAATTCCATAACTGCGGGGCCAGCTGCCACTCGTCAATGCCACGTGGCATTACGCCTTGTAAAAGACTCTGTGGATCAACTTCAGCTAACTGCAATGCGTTTTGGTCTGTGTCTAACTTCACAAGACTTGCTGAATGCTCCAGTGTGGTCGCTGTTTTTCCACAAGCACGTGGGCCTTCGAGCAGGACAATACCTTTGACCTGTAGCACCATTGCTAGTTCCACATCTATCAGGCGTTTCCTGTAGTCAACATCCATATCCAAACTTTACTCCATTCGTAAAAATATTGAATTCCTATTCGTAAAAATATTGAATTTATATTCGTAGAAATACTGAAGAATAATTAGTACAAATATTGAAAATTCATTACCGCGTTTGTGGAACGATTTCCGCCTCATCGTCACTCGGACAAAGTTTGATCCAGCGTGGCCTCAAAGATAACTTTCACTGATTTCTTCTCCCGCAGCAGTTATGGATCTGTGGACAAAACAACTCGCCCCCTGCATATGCGCAGAGGGCGAGTAATGAGTTTCTATGTGACTACTTCGCGTCAACATCCTTTGCCAGGGTGCCGAGGTAGAGCTCGATGACCTTAGGGTCATCGGCCAGCTCGCGGCCGGTGCCGGTATAGGCATCGCGTCCCTGGTCGAGAACATATCCACGGTCAGCAATCTGGAGGCAACGACGAGCGTTCTGCTCCACCATGATGACCGAGACGCCAGCCTTGTTAATGCGGCGTGTGCGAATGAAGGTCTCATCCTGACGAACAGGAGACAGACCAGCAGATGGCTCGTCCAGAAGAAGGACCTTAGGGTCCATCATCAGGGCGCGTGCCATAGCGACGGACTGACGCTCACCACCGGACAGCGATCCTGCGCTCTGCTGACGACGGTCAGCAAGTACAGGGAAGATGTCAAAGATGGCGTCGAGACGCTCGTTCAGACGCTTGGGCTGCAGGAACAGACCCATCTGGAGGTTCTCCTGGATGGTCAGGCTGGGGAAGACGTTGTTGGTCTGAGGCACGAAGCCCACACCCATCTGAACCAGCTTGTTGGTCTTGAAGCCTGTGATGTCTTCACCGTTGAGGGTGACAGAACCTTCACGGATCTTGACCAGACCGAAGAGTGCCTTGAGGAGAGTCGACTTACCAGCACCGTTAGGGCCGATGATGCCGATGAGCTCACCAGGGTAAGCCTCGATGGAACAACCGTTGAGGATGTTCACACCGGGGAGGTAACCAGCAACAAGGTTGTCGGCGCGCAGTACTGGCTCGACGCCAGTCTTCTTTGCTTCAGCCATTACTTCTTCTCCTTCTTGGGAGCGTCCATTGCGCCTTCTTCGAGCAATGAGTCATCGCCGAGGTCGGTGTCGTGGTGGGCTCCGAGGTAAGCATCGATAACAGCCTGGTCGCTCATCACGGTGTCCGCAGGACCTTCCGCAACAACGCGACCTTCAGCCATGACGACAACCCAGTCTGAGATGTGGCGAACCATGTGCATGTCGTGCTCAACGAAGAGAACGGTAGTTCCTTCGTCGCGGAGCGACTGGATGTGGCCCAGCAGTGACTGAGTCAGTGCAGGGTTCACGCCAGCCATGGGCTCGTCGAGCATGATCATGACGGGGTCGCTCATGAGAGCGCGTGCCATTTCGAGGAGCTTCTTCTGACCACCAGAGAGGCTACCGGCAAGGTCTTCCTTCTTCTCATAGAGCTTGAAGCGCTTGAGAAGATCTTCGGCCTTGGCGATGTTTGCCTTCTCTTGTGCTGCCCAGAGAGGCTTCACAAAAGCAGCAAGGAATGATTCTCCACGCTGATCCTTGGCACCGAGAAGCATGTTCTGCATCACGGTGAGGCGCGAGAGCGCCTTGGTCAGCTGGAAGGTGCGAACCATTCCGCTCTTGGCAACGGAGGCTGCTGCGGTGTTACCCAGCAGCTTGCCGTTGAAGGACCACTTTGCAGCCTTGTCAGCGGAGGGTCCACCAAACGCCTTCTTTGCAGAGGATGGCTGGTCGAATCCGGTGATGAGGTTGAAGAAGGTTGTCTTACCGGCACCGTTGGGGCCGATCAGTGCGGTGATCACACCGCGCTGCACTTCTAAGTGATCAACATCAACAGCACGGTTACCACCGAAGTCACGGACGACGTTGTCGACCACGAGGATGGCATCGGGCTTTGCTGCGCCAGGAGTCTGTGCGACAGTCTTCAGCTCTGCACGAGCTTCAGCAGCAGTCTTCTTTGTTGCATTAGACATTGAAGTTCAGCTCCTTCTTGTCGCCCAAGATTCCTTGAGGTCTAAAGATCACCAGCAGCATCAGTGCGACACCCACCATGATCCATGAGAACTGTTCGGTCTGCTGCGTGTTCAAGATGGCGTCGGGGACAAGGATGTCCACGGTGCCCTGAATGAAGATACGCAGAGCGAAGAACAGGATGGAACCCAGTACGGGACCCCAGATGGTGGCAGCGCCACCAAGGAGCATCGCGGTCCAGATGAGGAAGGTCATGTTACGACCGAGAGCATCTGGCTGGACCGAGGTGGGCAGGACGTAGAACATACCGCCGATAGCACCGAGGACACCACCGATGATCAGTGACTGCATCTTGAAGGCGAAGACGTTCTTGCCGAGGCTGCGAACAGCATCTTCGTCTTCACGGATGCCCTTGATAACGCGACCCCAAGGGGAGCGCATCAGAAGCCATACGAGAACAGCAAAGATAACAACCAGGCTCCACGCGACGATACGGATGAACCATCCGTTCACACCGGTGTTGTCGAAGGTGAACCACAGGATGGTGGTCTGACCGTCAGGCATCGGTGAGAGTTCGCTGAAGGTGTTACGGAACTGCTCACCAGCGAGACCGTTAGATCCACCCGTGATGTCGTTGAGCACCGAAGCACGACCAACCATACGGACGATTTCCGCCGCGGCAATCGTCACGATAGCTAGATAGTCGCCTCGCAGCTTCAGGGTTGGAATACCCAAGAGCAGAGCGAAGAGAGTTCCACACCCGATGGTGACCAGAGTGGCAGCCCAGAAGGGGAAGCCAGCAATGGTGGCGATGGCGAAGCCATACGCACCAATAAGCATGAAGCCTGCCTGGCCCATGTTCAACAGACCGGTGAAACCGAAGTGAACGTTCAGACCAATTGCTGCAATAGCAAAGGCAGCGGTGGTCGGCAGAATCATGTTCGCCGACATGTCATAGAGAACTTTAATCCACATATCCATGACTGTCCTCCTTAACCGATCCGCTCTTTGCGACCGAAGATACCCTGCGGACGAACCAACAGAATGATAATCAGAAGCACAAGGGCTGTTGCGTACTTGAAGTCACCAGGTACTACGAAGTTGGCGAGCTCTACGGTCATACCGATGATGAGCGAACCAACCAGTGCACCGAAGGCGGTACCGAGACCACCGAGGGTAACTGCGGCAAACATGAGCAGCAGCAGCTGCATACCTGTCTGCCAGTTGATGCCGTTGAGGACCAGGCCGAGCATGATGCCGGAAAGACCAGCAAGTGCGGTGGCGATGACCCAGACCAGACGGATGATGCGGTCTACGTCGATACCGGAAGCCGCAGCAAGTGCTGGGTTATCCGATACGGCGCGAGTTGCGCGTCCCGTACGGGTCTTGAGCAGGAAGAGACCTACCAAGATCAGAACGATGACCGAGAGACCCATTGCCCAGATTGACTCGAAGGTCAAGGTAACGGGACCAATGGTGAAGGTCTCAGGGTTGTTCTTGATAATTCGGATGGTCTTTGCACCCCAGAACATCTGGAAGGTGTACTGCATAGCGAGTGCCAAACCGATGGTCACAATGATCATCTGGGTCAGGCTGAGACCCTTCCTACGCAGTGGCTTCCAAATAAATGCATCTTGGAGGTAACCGGTAGCACCGGTCAGCACAACCACGATGAGAATCGTGAGGAAGATGTTCAAGCCCAGGACGTTCGCAAAGGTGTAACCCAGCAAACCACCCAGGGTCACCTGCTCAGCGTGAGAGAAGCTGGAAAGACCAGTAGTTCCGTAGATGAGCGAAAGACCGATTGAGGCCAGTGCAAGGAGGAGACCGAGACGAAGACCGGAGACAACCTGCTGTGCAAGGCGGTCCCAGTTGAATCCCTCTGCGGCAATTTGCTCCTGTGATTGGCCGTTGTCGGCGCCTTCACCAGTTGCACCATCCACTGCGAAGATCGCACCCTTGGTGAAACCAAGGGTGATGTCTCGCTCCTGGACAGCGTCGCCCTTGAGGGTGACACCTGCAGGGAGGGTCTTCTCGTCGAGGGTAATGGTGTACACGCCAGCAGTTGTAACCGCTGCGTTCCACTTACCGTCTTTGTCGGTCTCGGCGACAACGTTAAGTCCGTTACCGTCGATGGTTAGTTTGACACCAGCACCAACACCCTTGATGGTTCCGTTAAAACACGCAGTTTCTGCATTAGCGACGCAGACGTCACTTGCAGCGTGAGCAGCGGGAGCACCCGTACCCAGCGTGAATGAGAGAACCAACAGGCCCAGGAGTACACCGAAGATGACTCGCAGGCTAACGGGGCTGGAGCGGCGCGCTAAAGCTGTGTTTACCACTGCACCTCCATAGGGAGAGCAACCGAACTGTTGGTCACGCGTTACCCTCCATTTGCTTACATCGTTTGTCGACTTTGACAGACGATACGTGTCGATTATGTCGCACTTGTTAACCACGCGCGATATTGACGACCGGATAAGACTTTAGTAGGGGAATGACAGCTCGCGCCAACACGTTAAGCTTGATAAGAGTTGCATTACTGTAACGGCGCGGAAAATTGCCCGGAATTTCAGACAAATAGATTAAGAAACTAGAGGGATCCATGGCCCAGAACGATCCATTCGGATTTGTTGGACTTACCTACGACGACGTGCTGCTGCTTCCAGGCCACACGGACGTTATTCCGAGCGAGGCAAACACTGCCAGCCGCTTTACCCGCCGCATCACGCTGAACAAGCCATTGATCTCCAGCGCTATGGACACCGTGACCGAAGCCCGCATGGCTATCGCCATGGCCCGTCAGGGCGGTATTGGCATCCTGCACCGCAACCTCTCTATTGAGGACCAGGCTGACCAGGTAGATAAGGTCAAGCGCTCTGAGTCCGGCATGATCACCAACCCGGTAACCACCACGGCAGAAGCAACTGTTGCTGAGGTTGATGGCCTGTGTGGTCAGTTCCGCGTGAGCGGTCTTCCTGTTGTGGATGCTGACGGAACTCTGGTCGGCATCATTACCAACCGCGATATGCGCTTTGTTTCTGATGCAGACAAGCAGAAGCTCACCGTGCGCGAGGTCATGACCCCGATGCCGTTGGTTACCGCTCCTGTTGGTGTCTCTGCTGATGACGCTATTGCGCTGCTGGGTAAGCACAAGATTGAGAAGCTGCCCATTGTCGATGGTGCCGGCAAGCTCACCGGTTTGATCACCACCAAAGACTTTGACAAGTCCGAGAAGTACCCTGACGCCACCAAGGACGATGCCGGCCGCTTGCGCGTCGGTGCCGCTATTGGTTTCTTCGGAGACGCCTGGCAGCGTGCGGAGGCACTCCGCGATGCCGGCGTGGACGTCCTTGTTGTCGACACCGCCAACGGTGACTCTGCTGGTGTGCTGGACATTATTAAGAAGCTCAAGACTGACCCTTCCTTTGCACACATCGATGTCAACGTGGCAACCCGTTCCGGTGCACAGGCACTGGTGGACGCAGGTGCTGACGGCATCAAGGTTGGTGTTGGTCCCGGTTCTATCTGCACCACTCGTGTTGTTGCTGGTGTGGGCGTGCCTCAGGTCACCGCAATCTGGGAGGCCTACCAGGCTGCTGGTCCTGCTGGTGTTCCTGTTATTGCTGATGGTGGCTTGCAGTACTCCGGTGACATTGCCAAGGCACTTGTTGCAGGTGCTGAGTCCGTGATGCTGGGTTCCTTGTTCGCTGGCTGCGACGAAAGCCCCGGCGACCTCGTCTTCGACAACGGTAAGCAGTACAAGAGCTACCGCGGCATGGGTTCCTTGGGTGCCCTGCAGACCCGCGGCGAGCGCACCTCGTATTCCAAGGACCGCTACTTCCAGTCGGACGTCCCCAGCGATGACAAGCTCATTGCTGAAGGTATTGAAGGCCGCGTTGCCTACCGTGGACCTCTCTCTGCTGTGGCGCACCAACTTGTTGGTGGCCTGCGCCAGTCCATGTTCTATGTGGGCGCTCGCACCATTGCCGAACTTCGATCGAACGGTAAGTTCGTGCGCATCACCGCGGCAGGGCTGAAAGAGTCCCACCCACACGACATCCAGATGGTTGTCGAAGCACCGAACTACCGTAAGTAATACAGAAAGAACGTCTGGGGAACCACAGTGACTGAAATTGAGATCGGGCGCTCAAAGCGTGCTCGTCGCGCCTTTGCCTTCGATGACATCGCTGTTGTCCCTAGCCGTCGCACCCGTGACCCTCAGGATGTGTCTGTCAGCTGGGGCATTGATGCCTACCAGTTCGAGATTCCTATCCTTGCTGCCCCGATGGACTCCGTGGTCTCCCCCGAGACCGCTATTGCCATGGGCAAGCTCGGTGGTGTGGGGGTTCTGAACCTCGAGGGTCTGTGGACTCGTTACGAGAACCCGCTTCCTGTTCTTTCTGAGATACGTTCTCTCCCTGCAGCAACCGCAACCAAGCGCATGCAGGAGCTCTATGCCGAGCCCATCAAGGCCGAGCTCATCACAGCGCGCCTGGCCGAGGTTCGCGCCTCTGGCGTGACCGTGGCCGCTGCGCTGTCTCCACAGCGCACCCAGGAGTTCTACCAGACCGTGGTCAACGCGGGTGTGGACCTGTTTGTAATCCGTGGCACCACGGTTTCTGCAGAGCATGTCTCCAAGGAAACTGAAGCTCTGAACTTGAAGAAGTTCATCTATGAACTCGATGTTCCTGTCATTGTTGGTGGCGCAGCCACCTACACCGCAGCCCTGCACTTGATGCGCACCGGTGCTGCCGGTGTTCTGGTCGGCTTCGGTGGCGGTGCTGCCTCGACCACCCGTGCTTCTCTCGGAATTCACGCACCTATGGCCACCGCTATTGCGGATATTGCCGGTGCTCGTCGTGACTACATGGACGAGTCCGGAGGACGCTATGTCCACGTCATCGCAGATGGTGGCCTGGGCACCTCTGGTGACGTGGTGAAGGCCATTGCCTGTGGTGCTGACGCCGTCATGCTCGGCTCTGCACTTGCTCGTGCCACCGATGCTCCTGGTGGTGGCTGGCACTGGGGCCACGAAGCACACCATGGTGAGCTTCCTCGCGGTAACCGCGTGCACGTGGGTCAGGTTGCCCCACTCGAACAGCTTCTCTACGGCCCTGCTGCTGTGGCAGATGGCACCGCCAACATTGTTGGTGCCCTGCGCCGTTCGATGGCGACGACGGGGTACTCCGACCTCAAGGAGTTCCAGCGCGTCGAGGTTGTTGTTGCCCCCTACAGCGCAGCTGGCAGCTCTGCTGTCACTGCTCCTTCTTCTGACGTGACGCTCTAGTCATGACAGACACCGCTTCTTCCCAGTTCTCTGGAGAGGGTGTGCTCAATGCACACTCTCGTGCTGAAGCGCTGGCTGCCATGGCAGCCGAAGAGCTCGACATTCTTGTCATTGGTGGCGGCATCGTGGGCGCGGGCTGTGCTCTGGATGCGGCTACGCGCGGTCTGAACGTCGGTGTGGTGGAAGCACAGGACTGGGCTGCGGGAACCTCAAGCCGCTCCTCCAAGCTCGTGCACGGTGGTATTCGCTACCTCGAACAGCTCGACTTCCACCTGGTGCAGGAAGCGCTCACCGAGCGTGGGTTGCTGTTGCAGCAGTTGGCTCCCCACTTGGTCAAGCCCATACGTTTTCTCTACCCGGTGGAGCACAGGATCTGGGAACGCGCCTATGTGGGTGCAGGCATGCTGCTCTATGACATCTTTTCTTATGCCGGTGGCCGTCGCCCCGGCGTCGGACACCACCGTCACCTGAGCAAGCGCCAGATTGGTTTGGCCGCACCAAGTCTCAAGTCCTCAGGGATCATCGGTGGCATGAGCTACTACGACGGTCGCGTCGATGATGCCCGCTATGTCGTGAATCTGGTTCGCACGGCGGTCGCCAACGGCGCTCACGCGGCGAACCGCACCGAGGTCATTGGCTTCCTGCAGAAGAAGGGTCAGGTCGTCGGGGTTACCGTGCGTGATCTGGAGACTGGAAAAGAATTCCCCATCCGCGCCAAGCAGGTCATTAACTCCACCGGAGTGTGGACCGGAACCACCCAAGAGCTTGTCCACGATGGCGGCACGCTGCGCGTGCGGGCATCGAAGGGGATCCACATTGTGGTTCCGCGTGATCGCTTCAAGTCGGTCATGGGTCTGCTGCTGCGCACCGAGAAGTCTGTGCTCTTTGTTATTCCCTGGGGTCGTCACTGGATCATTGGCACCACCGACACCGACTGGCACTACGACAAGGCACATCCTTCTGCCACCGCCACAGATATTCAATACGTGCTCGATCACGTGAACGCAGTACTCGATGACCCCATTACGCACGACGATATCGAGGGCGTGTATGTGGGTCTGCGTCCCTTGCTGGCCGGTGACTCTGAATCCACCACGAAGCTCAGCCGTGAACACGTCGTGGTCAAGCCCAAGCCAGGGCTGGTGCTCATTGCCGGCGGTAAGTGGACCACCTACCGCGTGATGGCGAACGACGCCGTGGATGCGGCCGTGGAAGAACTCAACACCCTGGCTGGTGAAGGTTCTATCCCCGCCAGTGTGACCGCGTCTGTTCCCTTACTCGGTGCTGCTGGTTACAAGGCCTCGTGGAACCGTCGCACCCGCACCGCTGCGCGTGCGGGTCTGCCGAAGTCTGTGGTGGAGCATCTGCTCAACCGCTACGGCTCGATGGCAGAAGATCTGCTCGCCATCATTGCGGCTGATCCAAAGCAGGCCGAGTCTCTACCTGGTAACCCTGACTACCTCCTGGCTGAGGTCACCTATGCCGTGACTCACGAGGGTGCTCTGCACATCGAAGACGTGCTGTCCCGTCGCACGCGTTTCACCATTGAAACGCGGGATCGGGGCATTGAAGCTGCTGTCGTGGTGGGCAAGATCATGGGCACGCTGCTCGGGTGGAGCGCTGCGACAGAGAAGAAGGAAGTAAAGAACTTCCGTCTCGGCATCGAAGCAGAGTTTGCTGCCGAGCAGCAAACTACTGATGAAGCAGCCAACGCTATTCGCACGGCCGTGCCCTCGATTACCGAGATGCCTGCCTGATGCTGCGTACTGCTCTGAAAGTTCGCTGGATTGCGTTCCTGCTCCTGGTGATGGGAGCTGCTGCCGCTTTTGCGTGGCTGGGTCAATGGCAGCTCGAACGAGCCATCATTGCCTCGCAGCCCATTGATGCTGAATCCGAGACCATCATTCCCTTGGTGGAGTTACAGGTGCCCGGAATCGCACCCTCCGAGGTTGCCAGTGGTCATATGACTGAAGTCACCGGTGTGCTCGTTCCTGATTCCTACACCGTGCTCACTGGCCGACTCAACTACGGTGAGGCAGGGTATTGGCTCGTGGGTCGCTTCCTCGCTGAAGAAGGCTCGCTGCCCATTGCTCTGGGCTGGGCTGCGGACGAAGTTACGGTGCTGGCCGTGGAAGACGAGCTCAATGCCGCTGCTGAGGTTGAACCTGCCGTGGTGACGGGACGTTTCATGCCCACCGAGGCACCAGTGGTCCCCGAAGGTGACCAAGGGCCTTTCGTGGAGAGCACGCTTTCGGTGGCGTCGCTGGTAAACCTCTGGCCTAACTTCTCTGGGCCGGTCTATGAGGGTTATCTCGTGGCCGATGTTGCCCCTTCGGGTTTGGACGTTATTGAATCCATTCCGCCCATGAATGAGGGCTCCGTGAACTGGCTGAACATCTTCTATGCCGTGGAGTGGATTGTTTTCGCTGGCTTCGCATTCTTCATCTGGTGGCGCCTGGTCAAGGACGCCTATGAGCGTGAACTCGAAGAAAAAGCTCAGCTCGAGGCGAAGTAAACTAGAGCCATGCCTTTAGCCCCGCGCACCGTTGATATCCCTCGGATTCCGAAGGCACTGAAGTTCTACAAGGTGATGTCTTACATCACCGGTACGTTCCTTCTTCTTCTCGTTGCCGAGATGATTCTGAAGTACTGCATCGACTACCGCACGAATGCTTTCGTTGCCCCCAACGGCATGGTTGATCCTGCTACTGGTGACTTCATCTTCCTTGAGCCTGGCTATGAGATTGAACTCTTTGGCCCTCAGGGTTTCCTGGCTCTTGTTCCCAACGACACCGTTGAAGCTATCAACCTCTCTATTGGCATCTTGGTCATCCACGGCTGGCTCTATGTGGTTTATCTCTTTGCCGGTTTCCGTATCTGGTCCATGATGCGCTGGAGCTTTGGCAAGCTGCTCATCATTGCCCTCGGTGGCATCATCCCTGGTTTGTCCTTCGTTGTTGAGCACTTCTATGCCAAGAAGGTTGTGGCATTCCTGGCAACCCAAGACCCCTCTGTTCTCCAATCCCCCACCCCAGCAAAAGGAGAGGCCGCGTGACGCAGCCCCAGCCCGTACTCGTCGTTGACTTCGGCGCCCAGTACGCACAACTCATTGCCCGTCGCGTTCGCGAAGCGGGCGTGTATTCCGAGATTGTTCCCCACTCGATTACCGCTGCTGAGGTCTCAGCCAAGAACCCCGTGGGTATTGTGCTCTCCGGTGGCCCCTCCAGCGTCTATGAGCCAGGCTCTCCTTCACTCGACCCTGCCATCCTCGAACTCGGCATTCCCGTCTTTGGTATTTGCTACGGCTTCCAGGTGATGGCTCAGGCCCTTGGCGGAGCCGTTGCCCAGACGGGGGGACGCGAATACGGCGCAACCGACATGGCTGTTAAGGCAGACCACGCTCTCGTGGGCGGACAGCCCACGACTCAGACAGTGTGGATGAGCCACGGTGACCAGGTCGCCACCGCACCGGCAGGATTCACCGTCGTTGCCTCGACGGACGCAACTCCTGTTGCGGCCTTCGCCAACGACGAACGCCGTCTCTACGGCGTTCAGTGGCACCCTGAGGTCAAGCACTCTGAGTGTGGTCAGGATCTACTCGAGAACTTCCTGCACAAGTGTGCTGGGCTTCCTGCGGACTGGAACAGCGAGAACGTCATTGAGACGCAGGTTGCTGCTATCCGCGCTCAGGTGGGCACCAGCCGCGTGATCTGCGGTCTATCTGGTGGTGTTGACTCCGCTGTGGCAGCAGCCATTGTTCACAAGGCAGTGGGCGACCAGCTGGTTTGTGTCTTTGTGGACCACGGTCTGCTCCGTCAGGACGAGCGCCGCCAGGTTGAAGAAGACTACGTCAAGGCCACCGGCATTCGCTTGGTGACTGTGGACGTGCGCGAGCAGTTCTTGAACGCCCTCGCAGGTGTCAGCGACCCTGAGACCAAGCGCAAGATTATTGGCCGCGAATTCATTCGCACCTTCGAGCAGGCAGAACGCGACCTGATGGCCGAAGCTGCTGCCGATGGTGAGCCCATCAAGTTCTTGGTGCAAGGAACCCTCTACCCCGACGTGGTGGAATCGGGTGGTGGCAGTGGAACTGCCAACATCAAGAGCCACCACAACGTGGGCGGCCTTCCTGATGACCTCCAGTTTGAATTGGTTGAACCTCTGCGTGCGCTCTTCAAGGACGAGGTTCGCGCCATTGGTCGCGAGCTGGGTCTTCCCCACGAGATCGTGGGACGCCAGCCCTTCCCCGGTCCTGGACTCGGTATTCGTATCGTCGGAGAGATCACTCAGGAGCGTCTGGACCTACTCCGCGAAGCAGACGCCATCGTGCGTCACGAGCTGACCGCTGCGGGCCTAGACGACCAGATCTGGCAGTGCCCCGTTGTCCTTCTGGCTGATGTGCGATCCGTGGGCGTCATGGGAGATGGTCGCACCTACGGTCACCCCATCGTCTTGCGTCCCGTGTCTTCAGAAGATGCCATGACTGCAGACTGGACGCGTCTTCCCTACGACTTGCTGGCCAAGATCTCGAACCGCATTACCAACGAGGTTGCTGGCGTGAACCGCGTCGTGCTGGATGTCACCAGCAAGCCACCAGGAACTATTGAGTGGGAGTAATTCAACCCCTAAGGGTTGATGACTTTCCTCTGGCTTGAGGTGATCGCTGGTTTTCTGCGTTCACGGGTTAGTTCAGGACTAGTGCGTTCCACAGGTGTGACGTTGAACGTGACGGCGTAACCCAAAGCTCTCATGTATCTGGCAAAGGTAGTGAGTTTGAGATTGCCATCACCATTCACAACTTGGGAAACACGACTTTCGCCAATGCCCAATATTTCTGCCAGTTGTTTCTGAGTGACACCTGTACTCGACAACGCTGTCTGAAGAAGAACAAGCGCATCATTAGTAAGTTGAGACGCGGCAAGTTCACGAGCACCCAGAGGAGAGGTGCCAAGGTCATCAAACACCGTAAGTGCTGCCTTAGCTTGCTTTGTCATAATCAATGTCCTCTTTTCTAGTAAGGAGTGCCAGATTAATATCTTCCTGAGACGTTTTCGCTGATTGTTTGACGAAACTGTGCCCTAATCTCAAAATCGGATAGAACTGATCTTCAAGGAAACTCTTGCGTTGGTGACCGTGGAAATTCCCCGCTCCATCAGTGTCATAAAAGGTGATGCGAATCGTTTCTCTTTTCAGTTCCCATACGCCCTCTGTGAGGTAATTCAGAGCACCTGACCGAGGCAGGTACCCATCTGCGATTTCCTTGATGAAAATCATCAGATCGGTTAGAAACAATGGTTGAGCAGTATCCGGTGGTGGAAAATCTGGAATCTCCACCCGGGCCTGCGCAAGCTGATTCAGCATCCTCATGGCAGGCGAAGTGCCATCCTTTCGAATGGCACATTCAATTGCAAAATGTGTTCCCACATAAATCAGCGTACGGGAAACTTTACTTAAATGTAAAGTTGTTTTTTCACTCATCTGCGCAGATTAACTGTCAGCAGGATCTGTAAATGCTGCGCCGATCTAGATGTGGACAAATTCAGAGATGGCAAGATCTGGTGGAACAAGTACAAACCGAGTTAAAAGAGGTCACCCCCCGGGCCGAGGCCCGAGGGGTGACTACTTCAGTGCATTTACTGTTTAGGATTTACCCTCAACAGCGGATGCCCATACTGGAACGTTTACATCGTTGTACTTGTAGATACCGATGAACGCGGAGGATGGGTCATTCTTTGCGTTGAAAGGACCAACCGAAGATGGGCCCTGGTACTGAATGTCCTTACCATCCTTGATGAGAGCTACACAGTCAGCGTAAGTAGTGCACTTTTCGCCACCGTTAGCACCCGATACAGCAGCCAGGTTTTCCTGGATTGCTGCAGGAGTGGTTGCGCCACCCTTGGTTGCAGCAAGTGCTGCAAGCATGGTTGCGTCGTAGGACTCGGCAGCGTAGCTGAAGTCAGTGAGCTCTTCGCCCTGAACGTCAGACCAGTACTTGCCGAGGAGTGCCTTCAGCTCGTCCGAAGGAGCTGCACCAGGAATGGTTCCCTGAGCACCTTCGAGGGTACCTGCTTCAAAGTCCTTCTCGAAGGATCCGGTGTTTCCATCGGTGAAGTAGGTGTTAGCCATGTCCCAACCCTGAGCTACGAGCTCGGGGATGATTGCCTTGGTCTCGTCGAATGCGATAACTACGAGTGCGTCAGGCTGAGTAGCCAGAGCAGCAGTTACCTCAGAAGAGAAGGTGGTCTGAGCAGGAGGGAATTCCTGGCCAGCGCCCTTGGCACCGTATACAACGGAGCCACCAGCTTCAACGATGGATGCCTCGGTCGAGTCACGAAGACCGGTTCCGTAGGAGTCGTTGAATACGAGGAATGCAATCTTCGAGTTTCCGTCACCGGTGATCAGCTGACCGAGAGCAGAGCCCTGTACGGTGTCTGGTGGTGCGGTGCGGAAGTAGAAGGGGCTGTAGCCGGAAAGGGCTGCAGAGGTGTTAGCAGGAGAGATCTCCACGATGCCAGCCTCGGTGAACGAGTCAACAACGTTGAGAGATACGGAGGAAGAAGCTGCACCAAGTACAACCGATACCTTCTGCTTGATGAGGTCTTCTGCCGAAGCGGTAGAAACAGACATGTCGCTCGAGTCACCGGAGTCGGTTTCGTAGAGACAAGCGTCGGTTCCGTTTACGCCACCAGCTGCGTTGATGTCTGCGATTGCAAGACCAACACCAGCGATTTCGGGTGGGCCGAGGAAGGCGAGGTTACCGGTGACGGGCAGGAGGGTTCCTACCTTGAAGGTGTTGTCGCTAGTGCTGTCGGCGGCACACTTAGCAGCTTTGTACGCTGCGTCGCTTGAGCCACCGTCGGTTGATCCGCTTGCACAGCCAGCCAGCACGAGTGCTGAGGTTGCTGCGAGAGCAAGACCACCGAGTGCACGAGTGCGGAGAGAAAGTTCTCGCATGGTACTCCTTGGTGATTTATGTGATCAGAGCGCAACGATGCGCTCTGTTGTATTACCAAACTAGGCGAGAGATGTTTCCCCAGACAACATTTGCGGGTTACAACTAGGTAACAAACTGTTTGATACCGAAAGAAAGCGTCACAAAAGCAGGCGAAAACGCCTATCTGGTGCTTAAAACGGAGAAATTGTGCGTGTGACTACTTCTTGGCCACGTCGATGGTCTTGCCGAAGTAGGCAACACCGGTGGTGGGGTCATAGTTAATCTGACCAGCAGGTCCGGTGTAGTTGATGGCTTGCTTGTCGCCGACAGCCGAAACACACATGCCGTAGCTGGTGCAGGGGAAGCCGTTCTGCAGGGTAACGGCGATCAGGCCCTGAGTAATGGATGCGCCGCCGTCATCCTTGCTGACGGTGGCAGCCAGGATGGATGCAATGGCAAGGTCATACGCTTCAGCGCCGTAACCGAGCTCCGACAGGCTGGGGTCTGACGCCTTGAGGCGCTTGCTCAGTGTCTCATCTGGAGTGATCGCGGCAACGGTTGCTCCCTTAGGAGCAGTCTTTTTGTTGGCAATGGAGACGATGGCCACATTGCTGTCGTTCTTCGCTACGAGTTCTTCCAGAGTGGCAACCACTGTTGCCGAAGCAGGAGCAATAATGACGTCCACGCCACGCGAGACGAGATCGTTGAAGCTAGCTTCGGTAGCAGCAGGGTCACCATCGCCTGCGTTGCGGTGGAGCACCTCAACGGGAACCTTGTTGTAACCACCCTGCTCATTGACTTCCTGAGCAGCGAGGTCAACACCAGCAGCCTGGGCTGCTGCGTAGGCTGCAAGGTCACCCGAGACCGGGGTCATGTCACCGATGCGCAGGATGCCGTCACCAGATGGCTTCACAGCAGTCGGGGTCACGGTGGGAGTAACGGCGGAACCGCCCGAGCAGGCAGCCATTCCGAGAACTACTGCACCAGCAACGAACACGGTGGCAATTTTGTTGAAACCCACGGTAACCCTTTTCATCAAAGCGAACTTACCGCTCAACAGTACCGACCAGATTCCCAGTTCGTGCTGATGGCACGCGCTCTATTCGATAGTGAGCTCTTCGGCTGCGCGAGCGAGTCTGTTTGCTTTGCCATTGCGCAGCATGTCTGTGGTGAGCACAATCAGTGCCACCCAAATGATGAAGAAGCCCACCCAGCGAACCGGTGGCATGGGTTCGTGCAATACGAAGACAGCCATGCAGAAGGAGAAGACGGGTGTGGAGTATTGGATCAAACCGATGGCGGTAAGTGGCAACCGCCTGGCTCCAGCACCAAACATGATTAAGGGCACTGCCGTGGCAACACCGGCAGAAGCTAAAAGCAAGGTGTGGGGAATGCCATAGCCAAAGAAGGTCAGGCCCACCAGGTTGGACACTATGATCAACTGGATGATCGCCACCGGCGTCATCCAAATAGTCTCAATGGTGAGGCCACTGATAGCGTCGACGACACCACCGGTGCGCTTCTTGATTAAGCCATAGAGACCAAAGGACGCCGCCAAGGTCAGTGAGATCCAGGGAATGGTGCCATAGCTCACAGTGAGAACAATGACGGCGACAAAGCTGATACCGACGGCAACCCACTGCAGGGGACGGAGTTTCTCGCGCAGCACCAACACACCCAACACCACCGTGACGATGGGGTTGATGAAGTAGCCGAGCGAAGACTCCACAATCTGGTTACTCAACACCGCGATGATGAAGACCTGCCAGTTGATATAAATCAGCACCGCTGCAACACCGAGAGTAAGCATGAGCTTGCGCTGCGCCATGATGGCGAACAGCTTCTTCCAGTTCCTGGTGACCGCAATCAAGAAGGCACAGAAGATGAGAGAGAACAGGATGCGGTAGCCAACAACTTCAAAGGGGGTAGCCGGCTCCAACATGAGGAAGTACAGCGGGAACAATCCCCATAGGCCATAAGCGCCAAAAGCGTAGAGCAAGCCGGAACGAGAGAGCTTCTCGGGCACAGCAGATGCACCGGGAGAAGACATGGTTCGAGCCTACTCCTGAGCAACCTCTGACTATCCTTTGCAACCAATGAAGTGCTAACAGTGACTAGAAATTTTCATCCAGCTCGCGTATCATTAGAGCAGTGGCGGGCAGTAGCCCTAAGAGCTTGGCAGTGTTCCGGACGGTTCGCGAGCCAGGCTCACACTTTTTAAGTGAGATAAATTACTTCGTCCACAATGGGGCTACTCCTTCTGAGCCAGTCACCACCGCTGTTGAATGACCACGCAACAGCATCGCTCACCCACAGCAGTGGATGTTCGTGAGGACCAACAAGCGAATATTGCAGTGAGGTTTCCTGCGCTAGGAGTATTCCGGCAATCACTCGCCGATCAGCTTGCACGATGGACTCATCACGCTCAATGACTAACGAGAAGATTTCCGAATCTACCGCCATACCAATTAGAGCCTTAAGGCATAAGGCTCGAGCCTCTTTTTCAGAAAGCCCCTGGCAAACAAATACGGTCACACTCAAATCCAATCTGGACATTACAGACAGAATTTCGCGTCTACGGCTGTCGCTCTCACTTTTGAAGTGAAGGCGTCGTTGGCCAGTTTTTAGCAGTTTCCTCAGAGCCTTATCTGAATCTCGGAGTGTGTTGATTTCTGAACTTGTAGCTACCAGAAAATAGCCACGTTCTTTCGATTCATCTACAAAAACTTTGTCTGCCCGCTTGAATGCCATGGCCAGAATTTAGCTCCAACCACTGACACCCATAAGAGTCGTTAAGGGCCTTGTGGATAGTTCAGAAGGTCGCTTAAACAACTGTGGCTCCGGATAAACCGGAGCCACAGTGAGTGCTAAACGAATTTAGCGAACAACAATTGCGAGAACGTCGCGAGCCGAGAGAACGAGGAATTCCTCGCCTGCGTACTTCACTTCGGTTCCGCCGTACTTGGAGTAGATAACCTTGTCACCTTCGGCGATGTCCAGAGGAACACGGTTACCGTTGTCGTCAATGCGGCCGGGGCCTACTGCAACGACAACGCCCTCCTGGGGCTTTTCCTTGGCAGTGTCAGGAATAACGAGACCGGAAGCAGTGGTCTGCTCGGCTTCAACCTGCTTGATAACAATGCGATCTTCGAGCGGCTTGATGGCGACCGACACGGTTGACCTCTTTCTTGAACTAAGTATGGGATTAGCACCCGAACGTATCGAGTGCTAACTACGAGTGTACGGCGTGAACTAGCACTCGCGCAATGTGAGTGCCAGCTCAAGGATTGGTAGGTTTACAACCATGGAGAGCGCTGAACTACGCGAATTACTCACCCCCGAAGGGGTAGCGTTGCTGGATTCTCTTCCTCCCTACACTTCCAGCACAGACGTGCTGAAGATTGTTGCCGGCTTACGCAAAGACGGAAATTCCGCGTCATTAGTGGCCACTGTGCTCACCCAAGCCAAGCTGCGCGGCAAAGCAGTGGCCAAGTTCGGGGACTTTGCCCAGCGCATGCTCTTCACAGAAGCAGGGCTCGAGCAGGCCACCCGGCTTCCCGTTGCTGCTCTTCATGCCGGTCGTTATGTTCGCGCAGGGCTCACAAGCGTAGCCGACCTCGGCTGTGGAATTGGAGCAGATGCATTGGCCTTCGCGGGGGCAGGCCTGCAGGTTCATGCCGTGGATGCTGACGAGGTCACCGCTGCCATCACCACCTACAACCTCTCCCCCTTCCCCGAAGCCAGAGTAAGTCATGGCACGGCTGAAGAAACTGATCTCTCCGATGTGGAGTCGGTCTATCTCGACCCCGCCCGTCGTACCTCCGGCCACACCAACACCAACCGTTTAGCTAACGCAGAGGATTACTCCCCCTCGCTCGACTTCGCATTCGGCTTGGCAGAAAAACTCCCCACCGGCATCAAGCTCGGCCCCGGCTTTGACCGCGACCTTATTCCTGACACTAGTGAAGCTCAATGGATCTCGGTCGGCGGTGACGTAGTTGAGGTGGGACTGTGGTTTGGTCCGCTGAAGCGCGAGGGCATTACCCGCGCAGCTCTGGTGATGAATGCGGACGGACTCCACGAACTCACCGCTGCTGCCGACTCGGCAGATGCCGAAGTGGGAGAACTGGGACAGTATCTCTATGAACCAGACGGTGCTGTTATTCGAGCACGCCTGATCGGTGACTTTGCCAGAAGCATCGGCGCCCACATGCTCGATGAGCACATTGCCTATATGAGCAGTGACGTTGCCGTGAGCACACCCTTTGCCTCCACCTTCGAGGTGGTGCACGAGTTTGCGCTGGATGTGAAGGTGCTGGCTAAGGAACTCAAGTCACGTGGCATTGGCACACTCGAGATCAAGAAGCGCGGTGTAGATATCGATCCCGCAGAGTTCCGAAAGCGCCTGAGTCTTTCCGGTAAGAACAGCGCAACGCTGTTCTTGACCCGCCTCGGCGAGCGCCGGGTGGCAATTCTTGCTCAGCGCCTCTAATACGTAATTGCCAAGATGGCGGTGAGCACAATCACGCCCGAGACAATCTCGACATAGCCCAGCACAACCGCCCACTGAGCGAGTTTCAATCCCCGCTGGTTACTCTTCTTGATTTCGTTGATGGCTTTGTTGCCCAAGATGACAGCGAGCACACCTACGACCAGAAGCAAAACACAGGCAATGGCGACTACCGCCCACGCATTCCAGGTGGCTAAACGTTCTTGGCGTGGTGTGGTCATAGTTCTAATTTAGTAGCCGGTCTTCAGGACATGCTCCAGCATGTCCACGAAGTAGTCTGCTGACTCTTGAGTAATCACAAGTGGTGGTTTGATCTTCAGCACGTTTTGGTAATCACCCGTGGGTTGCATGATGACACCGAGCTCTAACAGGCGATTACAAATCGCTTCTGTTTCTTCAGTCGCAGGCTCAAGGGTTTCGCTGTCTCTGATGAATTCCAGGCCGAGGTAGAGGCCAGAGCCGTGAACCCTGCCCACGATGGGGTAGTTCTCAGAGAGAGCCTGCAGGCGCTGCTTGAGGCGAGTGCCCACCTTCAATGCGTTTTCTTGCAGACCTTCATCTTTGATGATGCCCAAGATGGCCTTGCCAATCTCGCTGGAGACGGGTGAGCCACCTGTAGAAGAGAAGAAGTAGCCCTGAGTGCGATAGCGGTTCGCAATCTCACGGCTGGTGATCACGGCCCCAATGGGGTGACCGCCACCAATGGACTTTGCCACGGCCACGATGTCAGGGATGACACCTTGCTGGTGGAATCCCCAGAACCATTCACCTAAGCGGCCGAAGCCAACCTGGACTTCGTCCGCAATGGCGAGGCCGCCCTGTGCACGAACAGCGTCATAGACCTGCTTGAGATACCCATCGGGCAGAGCAACACCGCCGGCGTTCCCGAAGTAGGACTCACAGATGAAACCGGCAATGGGTTTGCCAATACCCTCAATCACCTTGACGGCCTCGGGGCCATACTTCACGGCATCCACGCCGCGGTGAATACCGCGGTAGGAGTTGGCCGCATCCACGGTGTGGATCCAGTCAGGGCGAGTACTCAACGCATTGGGGTTATCTGCAATAGAAGTTGACACGGCATCGCTGGCATAGGTCCAGCCGTGATACGACTCTCGCATGCAGACAATGTCTGGTCGACTTGTGTAGGCCATGGCAAGACGCAGGGCAAGGTCCACTGCTTCCGAACCCGAGTTCACAAAGAAGACGGTGTCGAGCTCAGGCGGCAGCGTCTCGGTAATCATCTCGGCGTATTCGGTAATCGCGTGATAGTTGAAACGCGAGTTGGTGTTGAGTAGGCGCATTTGATTCGCTGCTGCCTTCACCACACGAGGGTGGGCGTGGCCCACCGAGGAGACGTTGTTCACCATGTCGAGATAAACCCGACCGTTGGTGTCCATGAGGTATTCACGCCAACCACGTTCCATCTGTGGTGGGCGCTGGTAGTAGTGCTCCTGCACTTCAGCCAGAACATGTTCGCGGCGCTCGAGAAGTAGCTCAGGGTCAGCGACGTGGCCCATCTCGATGCCGAGTGCCTCGGTGGGGTCACCCAGCAAGCTGCGCCACCCGGTTGCCAGTTCTGCTGTTACCCACGAAGGAATCTCAACGCCCTCGAAGAGAGGAGAAACAGTGATGGCTTTGCGGGCAGGGAGAGTAGTTCCGCTGATTCCCTCAGCGGAGAAAGAAACACTGTGGCCGTCCACCGTCACGGTGAGAACACCAGGCTGTGTTTCAACTGAAACCGGTGAAGAAATCTCTGTGGCCTCAGCCAGCCAGATGGTGGCGTGGGTGGGGATGACATCGGGTGAGCTCTGTGTGCGAGAAGGTGCACCGGTGAGAACCGGTAACCACGCAGGTAACACAGCGAGCTGGGAACCGTTGTCGAGTGCAGAGAGCGCTGCTTTCTCCAGAGTGTCTGAAGAAAGCCAGGCACCTTCATCGTTGAGTGTGGAAGTGGTGCTCGCATCCAGGATTTCAGCCTTGGTCACCGAAGAAAGCACATTGCCTCCGGTCCACTTCGGCGAGGAAATGCTGAGTCCCAGACTGTGACGAATGGTGGCGGCCATCACGACAGGTGGAACAGAGAGTGCCTGCACCAGGATGCGCATCTCCCGATCGAGCGCACTCGTGGCGTAGTCATTGTGTTCGTCGATGCGGCTTTGTTGACGTCCACTCAAGACCAAGACAGCACCACGCTGAATGACCAATGGCCACAGCGCCTCAATCTCGTCCTCACTCAAGGGGCGAAGGGCGTGGAATGCCTTGATCGCCGGAAGAACACTGACCGGGGAGACACCATCGTGGTGAAGCATGCAGGAGACGGTGGTGGCAATCTCGCCCACGGCCCACGACTTCGCTACGTCACCAAAGTCGAGCACTGCGTCAGGAACCGAGTGCTTGTCGGGACACATGATGTTGTCATCGGTGATGTCGAAGTGACCCATTTGCTGAGGCAGGGTGGGGCCAACAGTTGCCAAGATTGGCGCGGTGACCTCCACTGCGCGCTGAACGAGGGAGACCACGTCAGCATCAGGCTCTTCGGAGAGGAGTTGATCAATCACTTTTTCCGCATAGCGGAGGTCCCATTGCAGCACGCGACCGCTGGCAGGGTGAGAGAAATCTGCCAGGCCCGTGCTGACCAGTCCTGCAATCTCACCCATGCGAGCAATGGCATGTGGGGAGAGGTAATCCGAGCCCATGAAGTTGGTGCCGGGAATGAACTTGATCACACGGGCGTGAATACTGCCCTGCGATGTTTCCCACATCGCGGACATGGCGCCCTGCTCGCCTTCCACAATCGAGGGAATGCGCAGGTCAATCTTGCCTGCCAGATGGGCAGCTGCCTTATCTTGCATCTGGATTTCTGCCTCCGAGAAGGCAGGGTTGCTGAGCTTGAGAACTCCCAGAACGTCTCCTGAGTCATCCAGGCGCAGAACGAAGTTCTGATCCTGCTGGCTGCCGAGGGAGGAAGCAGTGGTGGCAACACCGAAATACTTGTGAACCAGCTCCACTACTTCCGAATCCGGAAGGGTGGGTGAGGGAAGCTCAGTCTGAGTGAAGTAGTTGAAGATCTCGGTAGCCATAGCTTTTCTATTCTTGTGCTCAATGCCCGTTGTTACTAGTTGCGCTTAACCACTCACGCCACCAACCGCGAACAGTTGGTGGCGTGACAAGAGTGGTTCTTTAGTAGTTGTAGTAGCTGTTCATACCCGAGGCAATAACGACGCCGAAGAAGGCAATGAGGAGAACAGCGACGAGAACACCAAGGCCCAGGCCGATGTAACCGGTGATGAGACCGGCGAGTGCCAGACCTTCACCCTGCTCGCCGGTGCGACGAACTTCCTTGCGTGCCATGTGTCCAGTCACCACAGCAACAATGCTGGAAACAAAGGGGATCACGGTCAGACCCGCGATACCGGCAACGAGGGCAACAATGGCCAACACGTTGGTCTTGGCAACGGGAACTGCCTCAGGGGTCACAACAGTGACAGGCTTTGTTGCTTTGGGGGTCTTGGGTGCAGCTTTTTCAGTCATAGTTCAATTTTAGTGAACATGGATGTCTGTAACTGGGAGAGTGCTGTCAGCTCCGAAGTTCAGTGAGGAAGGTTCTGCGCCTTCCATAATCAGCTCAGAGGCTAATGCGGCAATCATGGCGCCGTTGTCTGTGCAGAGTGAGAAGGCAGGAATACGTAGTTCCACACCCGCCGAAGTAGCACGCTGCTGCGCGACTTCGCGCAGGCGTGCATTGGCCACGACGCCGCCACCGAGCAACAGCCTAGGTACGCCGTAGTCCTTGCACGCAGCAATGGCTTTGCTGGTGAGAACATCAATGACAGCTTCACGGAAGCTGGCAGCCACATCTGCGATGGGAATTTCTTCGCCAGCGTCCCTGCGCACCTCAACCCAACGGGCAACCGCTGTCTTGAGTCCCGAGAAGGAGAAGTCGTAGCGGTGCTTCTCCATGTCTTTAGGCAGGGTCAGTCCGCGAGGAAAACGAATAGCTTTGGGGTCACCATCTGCCGCAACGCGGTCGATGTGGGGACCACCGGGATAGGGCAGACCAAGTATTCTGGCCACCTTGTCAAAAGCTTCACCGGCGGCGTCGTCGATGGTCTCCCCCAGCAACTCCACGTCACTGGTGAGATCACGAACCAGGAGCAGTGAGGTGTGACCACCAGAAACCAACAGCGCAATGGTGGGGTACTCGAGGGGTCCTTCTTCACCCAACACATCTGCACCGACGTGACCAACCAGGTGGTTCACGGCATAGAGCGGCTTATTCAGTGACAGTGCCAATGCTTTCGCTGCACCCACGCCGACCATCAGTGCGCCACAGAGACCAGGGCCGCTGGTCACAGCGACAGCATCAAGCTCATCGAGCGTGATGCCCGCTGTGGCAACAGCTTCGGTCAAGGCTGGGCGCAGTGCTTCGAGGTGTGCACGGGCAGCAACCTCAGGAACCACACCGCCATAGCGAGCGTGTTCATCCATCGAGGAGGCAATGACATTGGCCAGCAGTTCGCGTCCGCGAACAATACCGATGCCGGTCTCATCACAGCTGGTTTCAATACCCAGAACTAAGGGGGCGTCACGGTTCATCACAGATCCGCTCCCTTCTTCATGATCACAGCGTCCACACCTTCAGGCTGGTAATAGCCGGGGCGCACGGCAATCTCCTCAAAGCCGAGGGAGGCATAGAGGGCAATGGCATGGGGGTTATCGGCACGAACTTCTAGGAACACTCGAGTGGCATTGCGCGCTTCTGCTTCATCCAGCAGCGCCGTCATCAGACGGCGCCCAAGGCCTGAGCTGCGAAACTCAGGCAACACGGCAATGGTCTGAATATCGCCATCACCTGAACCGCGAGGAGCTAACAGGCCGGCATAACCGACCACTGCAGGCTCACCGCCCAAGGCATCCGTGTGTGCTTCGGTGACAAGATAGAAACAGTTCCTATCTCCCACGTCACGTGCCATGGCTTCGAAAGACCATGCTTCACCGGCAAAGACGGGTGTCTCGATTTCCATGATGGCAGGCACGTCATCGGTCGTTGCCTGGCGCAAGACGATGCTGTCGATCATTTCTTGTCACCTCGCATCTCCTGCACAACCCGCTTAGGGCCGTTGCTCATGGTGACATCCGGCGAGCGCAGATAAAGCGCCTCGAAAGGAAGGAAAGATCGACCGGCATCGAGCCTGCGCTGAGCGAGGACACCCAACCAGGTTGCCGGCACTTCCGTGGCCTGAACATAGGCACTCTCGGTTGCATCGAACTCACCGGGCTTCTGAATGGCAGGCCCATGATTACGAACAGGGCACCCCTGCTCATCGAGTCCGTTATAGAAACTCACATACTCTTCCTTGCGGCGAGCATCGGTGGTGACCACCACGTTGTTGTCAGGATCCGTATCAAGGAACTCCAGCGCTATGGCGTCGTGGCTATTCATGGGCAGCAGGATTGCCCCGCTACCGAATGCGAACGCATCGGCGGCAGCAATCCCGACCCGCAGACCCGTGAAGGGTCCTGGTCCCATGCCCGCAGCAACGTGGGTCACGTCGCTGGAGCCAACTCCTGCCTCCGCGAGTACCTCATTGATAAAGCTGCCAATGATCTCAGCGTGACGCATGGTGTCGGGGGTGGAGCGAGAAGAAAGAACTGTACCGTCCTTCACCAGCGCGATGCTGGTGCCGGCAGAGGTGTCGATGGCGAGGATGACATTACTCATCAGGAGTTCCACCTCTCGCCATGGCCGGTGAGGGTGACGGTGCGGGGCTCAATCAGTTCCTCACCGAGCTCGCCCGCATTGGCTCCCTCAGGACGTTCAATGACGACGTCAAGCCAGGAGTCCACGATGCCATCGAGCATCCCTGCACCCCACTCAACCACGACGACGGAGTGTGCAAAGTCAATGTCGAGATCATCGAGTTCGACAGCACTGTTCAAACGATAGGCATCCACATGAACCAGGGGTGGACCGTCGACCAAGCTGGGGTGAGTTCTGGCTAGGACGAAGGTGGGGCTGGTTACCAGGCCACGAACACCCAAGCCTTCACCGATGCCACGGGTCAACGTGGTCTTTCCAGCACCGAGTGGGCCGGTGAGGACCAGGACATCACCAGCACGCAGTGCTTTGCCCAGCTCGAGGCCAAGTTCGTGCATCTGGTCCGGATTCTCAATAGTTCGAGTTCCGAGCATTACGCGTTCCTTACGTACTCATATTCGAGTCGGGTGCCAATCAGGCGCGTGACAATCTCATAGGCAATCGAGTTCGCTGCAGCTGCCCAGTCGTGCACGGACGGGTGCCCCTGAGCAGGATCTCCAAAGAGCACCACGTGGTCACCGACGGCAACGGGGTCATCGCCCACGTTGACCAGGAACTGATCCATCGCAATACGGCCGGCAACGGGATAGGTTTCTCCGTTGAGCAGGACAGGACCATTCATGGATGCGTCACGGTTGATGCCATCGCCATAACCCAAGGGGAGCAGGGCCAAAGTAGTTTCGTGGGCTGTGCGGTGAAGGTAGCCGTAGCTCACACCCGTGTTCTCGGGAACGCGGCGAACAGCCACCACGCGGGTTTCCAGCGTCATGGCAGGAGTGAGTCCGAACTGTTCTGGACGCAGCTCCTCGGTGGGGCCGATGCCATAGGCAGCAATACCGGAACGAACCATATTAAAGCGGGTCTCCGGCAGGGTCAGCGCAGCCAGCGATGCAGCGAGGTGAACGAACTTGGGCTCTAGGCCGGCGTCCTTCAATTCTGAAAGTCCCACTGTGAACACCTTGAGCTGTTCGAGGTCGTCAGCATCGGAGGTGTTGGAGAGGTGACTCATCACGCCCTCCACATCCAGATCACCGGAAGCGTGGAGCTCCGCTGCCGTGCGCATGAAGTCTGCCCACTGCTCGGGGCTGGCACCATTCCGGCTCAGGCCGGTGTCGAGCTTGAGGTGAACACGAGGTGTTGTCTTGTTGCGGTGACCAGCAGCTGCAATCGCGTTCAGCTGCGCAACTGAGACAGCACCCAAGGTGATGTCGGCAGCAACCGCTTCGTCGAAAGTTTCATCAGGTGCGTGGATCCAACACAGCACGGGAGCAGTGATGCCAGCCTTACGTAGAGTGAGAGCCTCGGCAATATCTGCCGTCCCCAGCCAGGTTGCTCCGCCGGCAAGGGCAGCCTTTGCGGCCGGAACCATGCCGTGGCCATAGGCGTTGGCCTTGACCACAATGAGGACGTCGTCCACGCCAGCGATCTCACGTATGCGCTTCACGTTGCCGGCGATGGCATCCGTGTTGACCTTGGCTATGCGGAAAGGGGTGTGACTCATGCGGCACTTCCTTCCGCAACAACGAACGCCACAGCTGCGTTGGCATCGTGAGAGATTGACAGATGCACGCTGTCGATGCCCTTGCTACTGGCCATCTCGGCAGCTGCACCGCTTAGATCAAAAGAGGGTTTACCCAGTTCGTCCTTGACCACGACCATGTCGTGGAAGGTCATCGACCCGGAACCACCCAAAGCTTTGATCAAAGCTTCCTTCGCAGCGAAGCGACCAGCAAGAGAGTTCGCAGGGAGCTCACGCTCAGCATCCGTGAAGAGACGCTCCCCCAGCTTGGGCGTGCGTTCTAACGCCCGCGTGAAGCGAGCGATGTCGACAATGTCGACCCCCACTCCCAGAATCATGAGTGGCTATTCGACCGTGACCGACTTGGCCAGGTTACGTGGCTGGTCAACATCCAGTCCCTTGGCGTCAGCGAGCTCCATAGCGAAGATCTGCAGAGGCACGACAGCGAGGATGGGCTCGAACATGGGGTCGGCCAGAGGAATCTGGATGACCTCATCGGCATAGGGAAGAACGGCGGCATCGCCCTGCTCGGCAATGGCAATCACGCGAGCGCCACGGGCACGGATCTCTTGGATGTTAGAGACAACCTTGGAGTGAATCAATGCAGAACCACGGGGGCTGGGAACAATGACGAACACGGGCTGACCGTGATCAATCAGAGCAATAGGACCGTGCTTAAGCTCGCCTGCGGCGAAGCCTTCAGCGTGGATGTAAGCAAGCTCCTTGAGCTTGAGAGCACCCTCGAGGGCGATGGGGTATCCCACGTGACGACCCAGGAAGAGAACAGATGGAGTGTCACTCATCCACTTGGCCAGCTGCGCAATCTTTTCGCCGGTCTCGATAACCTTGGTGACCTTGGCAGGCAACGCCTGGAGGTCAGTAGCGAGACGGCGGAGTTCCTTCTCGTCCACCGTCTTCTTGGAGTGAGCGATGTGGAGACCGATCAAGTAGAGCGCAGTGATCTGTGCAACGAAAGCCTTGGTGGAGGCAACGGCAACCTCAGGACCTGCGTGGGTGTAGACCACAGCGTCAGATTCACGAGGGATGGTTGCACCCTGGGTGTTACACACCGAGATGGTGCGTGCGCCCTGTTCGCGGGCATACTTGACCGCCATCAGGGTGTCCATGGTTTCACCAGACTGGCTGATCGAAATGACCAAAGTCTCAGGGGTGATCACGGGGTCGCGGTAACGGAACTCGTGCGAGAGCTGAACCTCAACCGGAATGCGGGCCCACTGCTCAATGGCGTAAGCGCCGACCATGCCGGCATAGGACGCGGTGCCACAGGCAACCAAGATGATGCGGTTGATGCCGTTCAAGACATCGTCACCGAGTTCGGTCAGTTCAGGTACCTGAACGAGCCCATCCACGACGCGTCCGCGAACAGTGTTCGCCACAGCGTCGGGGTTCTCGGTGATTTCCTTCGCCATGAAGGAAGACCAGCCACCCTTTTCGGAGGCTGAAGCATCCCAGGCGATTTCATATTCTTCGATGGAGACAGGAGTTCCATCGAAGCCAATAACGTCAACCGAGTCAGGAGTGATAGCTACCACCTGGTTCTGACCCACTGCTGCAGCACGCTTGGTGTATTCGACGAAGGCGGCAACGTCCGAGCCAAGGAAGTTTTCGCCGTCGCCCAAACCAATCACCAACGGTGAGTTGTGGCGAGCAGCAACGATGAGGTGGGGTGCATCGGTGTGCACCGCAAGCAGAGTGAAAGCACCTTCGAGACGGTTGACCACGAGGCGCATTGCTTCGCGCAGGTCACCAACCTCGCGGTAAACATCACCGAGTAGAACTGCAGCCACAGCAGTGTCTGTCTCCGACTCGAACTCGTAACCCTTGGCCAGAAGCTCGACCTTGATCTCGGCAAAGTTCTCAATGATGCCGTTGTGAATGAGAGCAAGCTTGCCCTCATCACCCAAGTGAGGGTGTGCGTTCACATCGGTGGGTCCACCGTGGGTGGCCCAGCGAGTGTGGCCAATACCAGTGTGACCGGGAACCAGAGGCTGTGCCTGAAGCAGGTCAACCAAGGCCTGGAGCTTGCCGGCCTTCTTGGCGGTTTCAATAGTTCCGCCATCGGTCAGGATGGCAACACCTGCCGAGTCATACCCTCGGTACTCCTGACGCTTCAGACCGCCCAAAAGAACGGCAAGAGTGTCTTGCTGACCGACGTAACCCACGATTCCACACATAAGGGTTCCAGTTTAGTTCACGAGCGGCATATCGCCTGCGTAGGGCAGAATAGGCAGGTGAGGCTTGAGCAGACCGGTGCCATCAATGTGCACACCACCCCCTTCGTGGAAATCTCCCGCGATGAGTGGGCTGAGCTCGCTCCCACCACCAAATCTCCGCTCACTGAGGCCGATATTGAGAGCCTGCGTGGCCTCGGGGACCGCCTGAACCTGCAAGAAGTAGAAGATGTTTATCTTCCACTGAGCAGGTTGCTCTCGATTTATGCCTCGGGAGCACGCAAACTTCACCGCGACACCTCGAACTTCCTCGGCGAGCGCGCCACCACCACGCCTTTTGTTATTGGTGTGGCGGGGTCGGTTGCAGTGGGTAAGTCCACCGTGGCACGTCTGCTGCAAATGCTCATGGCTCGCTGGGAGGACACTCCCCGTGTTGAGCTGGTCACCACCGACGGTTTCCTCTATCCCAACGCCGAGTTGGAACGCCGCGGCATCTTGGATCGCAAGGGATTCCCGGAATCCTATGACCGCCGTGCTCTGCTTCGCTTTGTCAGCAAGATCAAGAGCGGTGCTGAGGAGGCAACCGCTCCGGTCTACTCTCACCTCAGCTATGACATCTTGCCCGACGAGAAGATTGTGGTGCGCCAGCCGGATGTTCTCATTGTCGAAGGCCTCAAT
>NZ_JAVWTF010000019.1:0-12814 GCF_036667855.1 Aurantimicrobium sp.
AGGATGATCTATCCCAATTTGCAGTGAGGTGGGTGTGCGCCAAACAAGGGGAAGGTCAGAACTGATTTTGTACATGCAGCGAAGAATGCTGCATAAACGCTAATCCTGTTCAGATTCATCCACAGGTGGGATGTTTCCATCCAACAAATCCGCCAAAGCACGGTCCATATCGTCCTGCTCTGCCACTTCACCACGAGCAGTTGCTTCCAGCTTGGCAATGAGTGCAGCAGGGTTATCCAAGTCTTCTGCCGTGGGCATCATGTCGGGGTGTGACCAGAGGTCATCGCGAGCATCGGCACCGACCGCATCCGTGACCTGCTGCCACAGGCTGGTGGCTTCACGCAGGCGGCGTGGGCGCAGTTCCAGGCCAACCAGGGTGGCAAAGGCAGACTCTGCTGGACCACCCGAAGCCCGACGACGACGCACGGTCTCCGCCAAGGCGCTGGCTCGGGGGAGTCTGGTTGTGGCGGCACCAGTGACGACATCCACCCAGCCCTCGATGAGGGCAAGCTGAGTTTCGAGACGGCCCAGAGCTGCAAGCTGTTCTTCCGACTTCGGCGGAATCAGCGCACCGCTAGAGAGTGCTTCCTTGAGTTCATCAGGGTTTTGTGGATCAAAGTTTCCGGCAATATCTTCCACGCGAGACAGATCGATGCTGATACCTCGAGCAAAGTCCTGAATTGCAGAAATAAGATTCAAGCGGAGCCAGCGTGCATGGCGGAACAGGCGTGCATGGGCGAGCTCGCGGACAGCCAGGTAGAGGTGAACTTGGTCCATGGGGATATCCAGTCCTGCACCGAATTCATCCATGTTCTGGGGGAGAAGTGCGGCATGGCCTTCATCGAGTAGAGGAATACCCACATCACCACCAGAGACAACCTCGGTGGAGAGTTGACCGACGACCTGGCCCAGCTGCATGGCAAAGAGGGTTCCACCAATTTGCTTCATCAGCTGAGAAGCCCCGGCAATCATGCCCTTCATTTCTTCGGGGGCTTGATCGGTGAGCACGCTCGTCAAGGCAGCAGAAATGCTGTTTGCTACGGGTTCTGCTAATTGAGTCCACAGCGGCATGGTCTGCTCAATCCACTCCAAGCGTGAAATGAGGGCAGGTGTGCTGGACAGTTCAGAGATAGAGGTTGCTTCAGCAAGCCACAGATTGGCCACGTGGAATGCCTGGTCAATTTCGGCACGTTGAATCGCGGTAACGGGCTTCACCGTGGAGAGAGCCAACGACTTGGCCTGTTCCATCGACATATTCCAGTTGATTCCCTCGCCAGAAGTGCTGGCATTCATGGCTGCCTGGAACTGGCGCATGATGTTGGCCAAGCTCGCAGGATCATTGGGCAGCCCTGCAGCTGCAGCAAGCTGACTGGCGTCCACGCCCTCTTTGCCGGAGAGAATGTCGCGAATCATGTCGCGGAATTCATCCTCGGGAGTGCGATCGTTCTCGTCCGCCATGTGCTTTCCTTTGTGTCGGTACATCAACGCTAAACCCTGGGGTTATGTATTTCCTCTGAATACCGGTGAAAAACACGTGCGCTGGGCGCGAACATGCGGGAAATACCCAGCAACACCTGACACTCTTATCTAGACGTAAGACTCGAGCACGTGAGAAAGGTGAGCACTGACGTGACACTGTTCCGTGCAGATGAGCAAGGACTGCCCGAGGGGCACCAGAAGGCCCCTCAAACCAAAGCACAACGCAAGCGCACACTTGGTGTGACGCTGTTAGTTGGTTCACTAGTTCTCGCAGTCGGGTTGGCTGCCGTTCCTTCCGCCTACGTCATTGAACAGCCAGGTCCTTGGTTCGACACCCTGGGTACTGTTTCGGTTCCAGACCCCGAGGATGACACCAAAAAAGACAAGATTCCACTGATCACTATCGAGGGGACGGAATCTTTCCCCACGACAGGTGAATTGGATCTGCTCACTGTTTCTGTGCTGGGTAATCCCGAGCAGACTCCATCCTGGTTGGAAGTTGCAACTGCCTGGTTCGATCCCTCTAAAGCCGTCGTGCCTCTTGAGGCGATTTTCCCCAAGCAAGAATCAACAGAAGAGCGTGAAGCGGCCAACACAGCTCAGATGGTTGATTCCCAGCAGGACGCTATTGCAGCCGCTCTCACGAACTTGGGCTATGACGTAGTTGTAGGCGTGGAAGTACTGGGATTCACTGATGATTCACCTGCCAAGTCAGTGCTTTCGCTCGGCGACGTCATTACAGCTTTCAATGGCACTGCTGTGGAGAGTGTTCCTCAATTGCGTGAACTGCTCAAAGCCAATGGAACGTCCACCCCAGGAATTGTGAGCTTCACCCGTCAAGGTGTGGCACAAGAAGCCCAAGTCACACCAATTGAAGTGGATGGCAACATCGTGCTCGGTATCGGTGCGAAGGCGAAGTATGACTTCCCCTTCGACGTCTCTATTCGTCTCGATGATGTGGGCGGTCCCAGTGCAGGCATGATGTTTGCTCTTGGCATCATTGACAAGCTCACTCCGCAGGACATCACCGGCGGCAATCACTTCGCCGGCACGGGAACGATTGATGCACAAGGCAACGTCGGCCCCATTGGTGGTATTCAACAGAAGCTTTATGGTGCCAAAAAGGCAGGAGCTACCTACTTCCTTGCCCCCGCAGGTAACTGTGACGAAGTCGTGGGACATGTGCCCGCAGGGCTGCAGGTGTATTCCGTGGAAACCCTCAATGATGCACTTAATGTGTTGTCTTTTGTGGAAATGCACGGCGAAAAATCAGAAGCGATGAATGCCAAAATGGGCATGCTCGCAACGTGTCAGAATTAGTCCCGAACCAACCGTCATTGATTGAGGTCAATTGTGAGTAATGCAACACCTACCCCTGGTCGCCTGGGAACTAGAAGACCGCTCGCCATCACCATTGGTGTGTTGGTTGTTCTTCTCATCGCATTCTTTGCCTTCGCGAGTGTCTATGCGGATGTGCTCTGGTACAAGCAGCTGGGCTACCTCAACGTGCTCACTACCCAGTGGTATGCCGCTGCAGGCTTCTTTGTGGCCGGCTTCATTGCCATGGCGGTTCCAGTTTGGCTCTCTATCCAGATCGCGTATCGTCGCCGTCCGGTATATGCGCGCCTGAACTCACAGCTTGATCGCTACCAGGACGTGATTGAGCCGCTTCGGAAACTTCTCACCTGGGGTGTACCCGCACTACTAGGTGTCTTTGCTGGTTTGTCAACGGCAACCCGTTGGCAGTTGGCCATGCTCTCTTTCAACAGTGTGTCCAGTGGTCAAACCGACCCACAGTTCAACATGGACATTTCGTTCTATCTGTTCGACTTGCCCTTCTATCAGGCCGCTGTTGCATTGTTCTCCGCCATTGTGTTGCTCTCGGGTCTTGCCGCACTGATTACCAACTATGTTTATGGCTCCATTGCCGTAGCTAAGCGTGAGCTTCGTGTGGCGAAGGCCGCACGCATTCAGCTGGCTGTGATCGCAGCTATCTACATCGCCCTTCAGGCAGTCAGCATCTGGCTTGATCAATTTGCCACGATGACCAGCGACAAGGGTTTGATCACGGGCGCCGGTTACACCGATGTCAACGCAACCATCCCCGGTCTCCAGATTCTCTCTGTCATTGCGATCTTGGTTGCTCTGCTGTTTATCGTCACCGCCTTCACTGGCCGTTGGCGCCTGCCCCTCGTGGGAACAGCAATGCTCGTTGTGGCAGGTCTCATCCTGACCATGGGATACCCCTGGGTTATGCAGCGATTTATCGTTGACCCTTCTGAGCGCAGCTTGGAAGAGCCATACATTGCCCGCAACATTGACCTCACTCGTGAGGCTTACGGCATATCCGATGTGGAAGAAATTCCTTACAACGCCACCACCGATGCCACAGCTGGTGCACTTCGTGCAGATGCTGAAACCACAGCCAGCATCCGCATCATTGACCCTGCACTCGTGAGCGCATCCTTTGCTCAGCTTGAGCAGTTCAAGCAGTACTACGCATTTGCTCCCGAGCTGGATGTTGACCGTTACAACATCAACGGCAAGAGCCAAGACGCTGTTGTTGCCGTGCGTGAACTCAACCAGGCAGGTATTGGTTCTTCGCAGAGCTGGTACAACAACACCCTCGTCTACACCCACGGTTACGGCATGGTTTCTGCCTACGGAACCGAGCGTTCAGCTGACGGCCAGCCCGTCTTCCTCGAGGCAGGAATTCCTTCCTCGGGTGAACTCGGCAAGTTCGAGCCCCGCATCTACTTCGGTGAAAACTCGCCTCTGTATTCGATTGTGGGAGGCACCTCCAGCACCAAGCCGGTTGAACTTGATTACCCTGCCTCGGGTGAGCAGAACGAGCAGGTGTACACCACCTTCGCAGGCGATGGTGGACCCAAGCTGGACAACATCTTCAACCGTCTCGTCTACGCACTGAAGTTCCAAAGTGAAGAGATTCTTCTTTCGGACGCGGTCACCAATGACTCTCAGATCATCTACAACCGCAACCCACTCGAGCGTGTCAAGAAGGTAGCTCCCTACCTGACCCTCGATTCTGACCCTTACCCCACCGTGGTGGATGGCAAGGTTCTGTGGGTCATTGACGCCTACACAACCAGTGAGAACTACCCCTATTCGAAGGTAGAGTCACTCTCCTCGGTGATCAGCGACCAGCCTGAAGCATCGAATGCGTTCACGTTGGATAACGTCAACTACATCCGCAACTCGGTCAAGGCAACAGTGGATGCCTATGACGGCTCTGTCACCCTTTACACCTGGGATGAAAACGACGCCGTCTTGAAGACCTGGCAGAAGATTTACCCATCCAACATCAAGCCCATGAGTGAGATGTCGGCAGAGCTCATGAGCCACGTTCGTTACCCCACGGACTTGTTCAAGGCACAGCGTTCAATCTTGGGTCAGTACCACGTGACCGATGCAGGTTCGTTCTATTCCAGCGATGACGCGTGGGTTACCCCCAACGATCCCACTGCAGCGACAGACACCACTAAGTATCAGTCGCCCTACTACCTAACAATGAAGGTGCCCGGAGCAGAGACGCCTGCCTACTCCATTTACTCCACCTTCATTCCGAAGGCTTCGGGAACCTCCAGCCGTAACGTGCTCACCGGTTACCTCGTAGCCGATGCGGATGCAGGTGCCGAGAAGGGCAAGCGCTCTGCCGATTACGGCAAGCTACGCTTGCTGACTTTGCCGAAGGACGTCACCGTTCCAGGTCCTGGACAGGTTCAGAACAACTTCAATGCTGACCCTGCCGTTTCCAAGGAACTCAACCTCCTGTCGCAGGGCTCCACCAACGTGCTGAAGGGTAACTTGCTTACTCTGCCTGTCGGTGGCGGTCTGCTCTACGTCCAGCCTGTGTATGTGCAGTCCACCGGTAACACCAGTTACCCACTGCTGAAGAAGATCCTGGTTGCCTTCGGTGACAAGATTGCCTTCGAAGACACCCTGCCATTGGCGCTGGATGCACTCTTCGGCGGTAACGCTGGCGTGGATGACCCCACTAACGGGGGAGCAGAAGCACCTGAGGCTGATCCAGCTGCGGACAACGGAGGAAACACTCCGTCGACTAACAGCACGCTGAACCAGGCGCTCCAAGCAGCTAAGGCAGCGCTCGCCGACCGCGAGGCAGCCCGTGTTGCTGGTGACTGGGCCGCTTATGGCGCAGCAGATGCAGCACTCACCGATGCGCTCACCCGCGCTTTGGCTGCTTCTTCGCAGTAGTTATTTCTTCCGCGGCAGGAATCGTGGGACATAGATCATCATCATGATCACTCCCACGATTCCGGCCACCCCGGTAATCGCTGAGGCGATCGCCAAAGAAAGTGCTGCGGTGATGGCGGCTATGCCCATGGGGGCGAGGGCTGCGCCAGAGTCTGTAATGAATCTCCATGCTCCGAGGAAAGGTGCAGGGTTTCGTTTATCGGCGAGGTCTGAAGCCAAGGTGAGCAAGATGCCTGAGCCAATGCCGTTACCCACGGCAAACAAGAACGCTGTAGCCACGAACCAGAACACGTTGGTGCTCACATCGTGAGTAACGGAAAGCGTGAGTAGAGCTGCTGACATCACAATCATCGACGGCACAATCGAGGCCAAACGCCCCCACTTGTCCATGATCTGGCCGCTCGAGAAGAAGAGCAAGAAGTCAATGGCGGTGGCCAAGCCAATAATCAGTGCCGTGTCAGAATCTTTGATTCCGATACTCACAGCCCACAGGGGAAAGATCACTGTTCGGCCAGAGCGCAGCGCCATCACGAGTGCTGAAGCACCGCCCATGCGGGCAAGAACGCGCCTATTCTTCTTGATGGTGGAGAGGAGACCGATGGTCTCCTGCTCTACTTCCATCTCGCCTGAGGTGACCTGGTGACCTGTGGAGTCACGCATGCGTTCCGCTCGACCAAAGGTATTTTCAGGGTCTGGCATGAACAGAAGAACTGCTCCTGTGGCCAGGGTGAAGATCACCATAAGCCAGAAAGCGGCCAGGGGAGTGTGGGTCATTGCCAGCACAGCTGCACTGAGAAGAGGCCCCATCACCGCACCAGCGCGGAACATGCCGCCCAGGGTGGAGAGTGCTCGAGCTCTGTATTCAAAGGGCACGAAGGTTGTGAGAAAAGCATGCCGGGCAAGGGCAAAAGCACTCGTAGCGAGACCTATAAAGAAAATGCCTGCCCCCAACAGGAAGGGATTCACGGCAGCAAGTGCCAGCCCGCCACCAATTAGGGCGATGAGAGTTGACCACAGCATGGCCATCCGCTCGCCGATGCGAGCGATGATCCACCCGCTGGGAATATCTCCAATGACGATACCGAGGGTGAGCATTCCCGCAACCAGACCTGCTGTGGCGAGGTTGGCTCCCACATTCTGGGCAATGACCGGAACGATTGGAATGAAGGCTGCTTCGCCTGCAGTAAAGAGCAAGGTGGGCAGATAAACCGGAAGCGCCGCTTGTCGCAGTTGGAAGGGGGCGCTGGAGTTGCTCATTTCGTGTACGAGCCTACGCCTGTCGTGTGCGCCGGTAGGCTGGTCTCACAATGCTTGACCTTGATCTCTCCGAGCAGATTCGTGCTCTGCGCTCCACGTTTGCGGACATTCGTGCTGTCGTCGACGTTGATCGTCTCACCACCGAGATTTCCCGCCTGAGTGAATTAGCGGAAGCCCCCGATCTCTGGGATGACACCGCGAATGCTCAGAAAGTCACGAGTGAACTCAGCCACCGCCAGGCAGAACTCACCAAAATCAACAGCATTGAAGCTCGTCTGGATGACCTCGAAGTCCTCATCGAACTAGCCAATGAAGCTGCTGATGAAGACTCTGCCAAGGAAGCCGAAGCAGAATTGCTCAGCATCACCGCCATCTTGGGCGAGCTTGAAGTGCAGACTCTGCTCAACGGTGAATATGACTCCTATCCCGCCGTGATCACCATCCGTTCCGGTGCTGGTGGCGTAGACGCAGCGGACTTCGCGGAGATGCTCTTGCGCATGTATCTGCGCTGGGCTGAAAAACACAACTACAAGGTCAACGTCCTCGACACCAGCTATGCCGAAGAAGCAGGAATCAAGTCTGCAACCTTCGAAGTGGATGCTCCCTACGCTTTTGGAACGCTGTCAGTTGAGGCCGGAACGCACCGTCTGGTGCGCATGAGCCCGTTCAACTCTGCGGGGAAGCGTCAAACCTCTTTTGCTGCGGTGGAAGTTGTGCCACTCATGCCCGAGTCGGTCGCCATTGAGATTCCAGAAAATGACATCCGTGTGGATGTGTTCCGATCCAGTGGCCCTGGTGGTCAGTCTGTGAACACCACCGACTCTGCTGTGCGCATCACTCACATTCCTACGGGGCTTGTGGTCAGCTGCCAGAACGAGAAGAGCCAGATTCAAAACCGCGCAGCTGCAATGCGCGTGCTCACCTCGCGTTTGCTGTTGTTGCAACGTGAAGAAGAGAACGCAAAGAAGAAAGAACTTGCCGGAAACATCACGGCCAGCTGGGGCGACCAGATGCGTAGCTACGTTCTAGCTCCCTACCAAATGGTCAAGGATCTGCGTTCGGAATACGAAGTGAATAACCCCTCGAACGTGTTCGACGGTGACCTCGACGGCTTTATTGCTGCAGGTATTCGCTGGAGAAAGTCAGCAGAAACTAGCTAGAAACTGGTGCAGTTTGCCCCAAATGAAGTCGGGCAAACTCCAACGTTTCCACCAGAAGGGCTAAGCGTTCCTCTTCGGTCTTCGCCTTACGAGTGTTGACCTCTGCCACGACGTGACCATCCCAGTCTTTGGCAGCTAAGTGCTGAAGAACTTCTGCTACAGGCTGTTTGCCATAGCCGGGGAGCAGGTGCTCATCGAAGATGCGGTTGTCGTCGGCAGCTGCTGAGCCATCGGTGAGGTGAACGTGACGCAGGCGATCTCCGTATTCGAGCGCGAGCTCGAGGCTGTCGTGACCAGAGAGTGCCGCGTGAGAGAAGTCGAGGGTAATGGCATCACAGTCGAGCTCACGAGGATCGGGTCCTGGTGCATAGGCCTGCATCTGTGAGTTGCGCACCTTCCAGGGGAACATGTTCTCCACGGCGATGGTGATGCCCGTGTTTTCGCTGGTTTGGCGCACAATGTCTAGGAATTTCTCGGCATAGGTGGATTGCCAGCGGAAGGGTGGGTGAACCACAACGGTGCTCGCACCGACGTTGGCTGCTAATTCGGCAGACTTTTCAAGTTTGATCTGGGGATCCCGGCCCCACACGAAGTGGGTCAGCAAGAGCACGGGTGCGTGGATAGAGAGCACGGGCATCTCATAGGTGTCGATGAGCTTTTTGATGCCGTCTACGCTTTGCGTGACGGGCTCACGAGTGACCATCACCTCGACACCGTCGAAGCCGGCAAGGTTCGCGAAACGGAAGCCATCTTCACAGGCCAGGGGATATACGCAGGATGCGCTCATACCAACTTGAATCATTTGTTCCAGCCTAGTTGGGTCGCTGAGTGGGAAATGGGCGTTTATCCCCAGCGCGCTGGGAGTTAACCGAGAGTTTGAACGTCGTAGACTTATTCCTATGCCAGAAAACGACATGAAGCCCCGTAGTCGCGACGTAACAGACGGTATCGAGAAAGCCGCCTCGCGCGGCATGCTCCGTGCTGTCGGCATGGGAGATGAAGACTGGAGTAAGCCCCAGATTGGTGTGGCAAGTTCCTGGAACGAGATCACTCCCTGCAACCTCAGTCTTGACCGCCTGGCACAGGCATCCAAGGAAGGTGTCCACTCTGGTGGTGGCTACCCTCTCCAGTTTGGAACCGTGTCCGTTTCTGACGGTATTTCCATGGGTCACGAGGGTATGCACTTCTCCCTGGTTTCCCGTGAAGTTATTGCTGACTCGGTAGAAACCGTCATGCAGGCAGAGCGCCTCGACGGTTCAGTTCTCCTGGCCGGTTGCGACAAGTCGCTTCCTGGCATGTTGATGGCTGCAGCCCGTCTCGACCTGGCTTCCGTATTCCTTTATGCCGGAACTATTGCTCCCGGCTGGGTCCGCCTCTCCGACGGCACCGAAAAGAACGTCACCATCATTGACGCTTTTGAAGCTGTGGGCGCCTGCAAGGCAGGCACCATGAGCGAGGAAGACCTCGACCGCATTGAGCGCGCAATCTGCCCAGGTGAAGGTGCGTGTGGCGGTATGTACACCGCTAACACCATGGCTTCGGTCGCAGAAGCACTCGGCATGAGTCTTCCCGGCTCAGCAGCGCCACCAAGTGCCGACCGCCGCCGTGACTACTTCGCACACCGATCCGGTGAAGCAGTTGTCAACCTGATTCGCCAGGGCATCACCGCTCGCGACATCATGACCAAGAAGGCGTTCGAGAACGCAATCGCTGTGGTCATGGCATTCGGTGGATCTACTAACGCTGTTCTGCACCTGCTTGCCATTGCTCGCGAAGCTGAAGTTGATCTCACCCTCGAAGACTTCAACCGTATCGCCGACAAGGTTCCCCACATCGGTGACCTCAAGCCATTCGGTCAGTACGTCATGAACGACGTTGACCGCGTGGGTGGTGTTCCTGTTGTGATGAAGGCCCTACTTGACGCAGGCCTGCTTCACGGTGATGCTCTGACCGTGACAGGTAAGACTTTGGCTGAGAACCTCGCTGAGATGAACCTGCTTCCTCTCGATGGTGAAGTTATTCGCACCTTGGATAACCCCATTCACGCAACCGGTGGTATCTCGATCCTGCACGGTTCGCTTGCTCCCGAGGGTGCTGTCGTGAAGACCGCAGGCTTTGACCTCGAAGTATTTGAAGGTCCTGCTCGTGTGTTTGAACGCGAACGTGCAGCAATGGATGCCCTCACCGAAGGCAACATCAAGAAGGGCGATATCGTCCTCATTCGCTACGAAGGCCCCAAGGGTGGACCCGGTATGCGTGAGATGTTGGCCATCACCGCAGCCATCAAGGGTGCGGGACTGGGTAAAGATGTTCTACTATTGACAGACGGACGATTCTCAGGCGGCACAACCGGACTGTGTATCGGACATATAGCTCCCGAGGCTGTTGACGGTGGACCCGTCGCCCTCGTGCGCGATGGTGATCTCATACGGGTCGATATCGCAGCTCGGACGCTCGACCTACTCGTCGACGAATCAGAGCTCGAAGCCCGCCGAATCGGCTGGGCTCCGCTCCCTCCGCGTTACACCCGCGGTGTACTGGCAAAGTACGCCAAGCTGGTGCACTCCGCATCTGAGGGTGCGATTACTGGGTAACGACGCCCCAATCACTTTTCGCCTTCCTACTTAAGGGATTCACGATGTCTACGGAATCACTCCCCACCACGACGCCTGCCAAGGCGTCCAATGCCCCTGCCATGACAGGTGCTGAAGCTGTTGTGCGCACCTTGGAACTCTTGGGTGTTACCGATGTGTTCGGTTTACCTGGCGGTGCCATCCTCCCGGTCTATGACCCACTGATGGACTCTAAGAAGTTGCGTCACATCTTGGTTCGCCACGAGCAGGGTGCTGGTCACGCTGCTCAGGGGTATGCCTCGGCAACTGGAAAGACCGGTGTCTGCATTGCGACCTCCGGTCCTGGTGCAACCAACCTGGTTACTGCCATTGCTGACGCCTACATGGACTCAGTTCCTCTGCTGGCTATCACCGGTCAAGTGTTCTCGCACCTGATGGGAACCGATGCGTTCCAGGAAGCTGACATCGTCGGAATCACAATGCCGATTACCAAGCACTCGTTCTTGGTCACCAAGGCTGAAGACATTCCCGCAACGATTGCTGCGGCGTATCACATCGCCTCCACGGGCCGTCCAGGTCCTGTTCTGGTGGACATCACCAAGGATGCTCAGCAGGCAGAAGCGCCATTTATCTGGCCTGCCATGCTGGATCTTCCCGGTTACCGCCCGGTAACAAAGGCCCACGGCAAGCAGATTCAGGCCGCAGCTGACCTCATCGTCGAAGCCAAGAAGCCTGTCTTCTATGTCGGTGGTGGAATTATTCGTTCTGGGGCGTCCAAGGAGCTCTTGGAGCTCGTTGACCTCGTTGGTGCACCCGTTGTGACCACGTTGATGGCTCGTGGAGCATTCCCCGACAGCCACGAAAACAACCTCGGTATGCCCGGAATGCACGGAACTGTTCCTGCCGTGTTGGCACTGCAGGAATCTGATCTGCTCATTACCTTGGGTGCTCGTTTCGATGACCGTGTGACCGGAAAGGCGTCGTTGTTCGCACCGAACGCCAAGGTGATTCACGTTGACATTGACCCAGCTGAAATTGGCAAGATTCGTGCTGCTGAAGTTCCTATCGTGGGTGACCTCAAGGATGTCATTGCTGATCTCGTTGAGACCTACAAGGCAACTCCAGCTGCCAAAAAGGCTGACTTCTCCGAATGGTGGAGCACCCTCAACTCACTGCGCAAGGAATACCCCTTGGGTTACAGCGCACCAACCGACGGCTTGCTTGCCCCTCAGCACATCATCACCCGCATCGGTGAGATGTCCGGTCCAGAGGCCATCTTTGCTTCTGGCGTGGGCCAGCACCAGATGTGGGCTGCTCAGTTCATCAAGTACAACCGCCCCAACTCTTGGCTGAACTCCGGTGGCGCAGGAACCATGGGTTACTCCGTGCCTGCCGCCATGGGTGCCAAGGTGGGCGAGCCTGACCGTGTGGTCTGGGCCATTGATGGCGATGGTTGCTTCCAGATGACCAACCAGGAGCTGGCTACCTGCACCATCAACAACATCCCCATCAAGGTGGCGATTATCAACAACTCGTCTCTGGGTATGGTTCGCCAGTGGCAGACCTTGTTCTATGACGGTCGCTACTCCAACACTGACTTGAACACAGGTCACGACACCATTCGTGTTCCTGACTTCGTCAAGCTTGCTGACGCATACGGTGCTCTTGGCATCCGCGTTACTAAGGAAGAAGAAATTGATGCCGCAATCAAGCTGGCTCTTGAAACGAACGATCGCCCCGTGGTGATTGACTTCGTGGTGAGTGCTGACTCCATGGTGTGGCCCATGGTTCCACAGGGAGTGAGCAACAGCTACGTTCAGTACGCCAGAGATCACGCGCCCACCTGGGACACGGACGAGTAGGGGAGTAGCCATTATGAGCACACACATTTTGAGCCTCCTCGTCGAGGACAAGCCAGGTCTGTTGACCCGCGTTGCTGGTCTGTTCGCCCGCCGCGGCTTCAACATTGAATCTCTTGCTGTGGGACACAGCGAGATTGAAGGCCTCTCACGCATCACCGTTGTGGTGGATGTGGAGAACCTTCCCCTCGAACAGATCACCAAGCAGCTCAACAAGCTGGTCAACGTGATCAAGATTGTGGAACTCGAC
>NZ_JAVWTF010000019.1:12824-30799 GCF_036667855.1 Aurantimicrobium sp.
AGCAGTCTGTTGCCCGGGAGCACATGCTGATCAAGGTTCGCGTGGATAACTCCACACGTTCACAGGTACTCGAAGCAGTGTCACTGTTCCGCGCCAGTGTCGTGGACGTTGCTTCTGATGCTTTGGTTATTGAAGTCACCGGAAACTCGGCCAAGATTGCCGCTTTCCTCAAGTTGCTCGAACCCTATGGCATCAAGGAACTTGCTCAATCGGGTCTGCTCGCTATCGGTCGCGGTAGCAAGTCGATTACTGAGCGCGTGTTCAAGAACTAGTTTTTCCCGATTTTCCAAACCTACAAACAAGGAGAAAACCCAAAGTGACTGAAATTCACTATGACAAGGACGCAGACCTCGAGCTCATCAAGAGCAAGAAGGTCGCCGTTATCGGTTACGGCTCACAGGGCCACGCACACGCACTCAACCTGCACGACTCCGGCGTTGACGTCGTTGTTGGTCTGAAGGCTAACTCGAAGTCGATTGCTAAGGCAGAAGAGGCTGGCCTCAAGGTCATGACCACTGCTGAAGCTGCTGCATGGGGCGACGTTATCGTCATCCTCGCTCCAGACCAGTTCCAGCGTCACCTCTACGCAGATGACATTGCTCCTAACCTCTCTGCAGGTAAGACCCTCATCTTCGGTCACGGTTTCAACATCCGTTACGGCTACATCACCGCTCCTTCGAACGTTGACGTTGCACTCGTAGCTCCTAAGGGTCCAGGCCACACCGTTCGTCGCGAGTACCTCGCAGGCCGTGGTGTTCCTGTCATCGTTGCTGTCGAGAACGACGCATCTGGCAAGGCATGGGACCTCGCATGGTCTTACTCCAAGGCAATCGGTGGTCTGCGTGCCGGTGGTATCAAGACCACCTTCACCGAAGAGACCGAGACTGACCTCTTCGGCGAGCAGGCTGTCCTCTGTGGTGGCGCTTCGCAGCTCGTGATGTACGGCTTCGAGACTCTGGTTGAGGCTGGCTACCAGCCTGAGATCGCGTACTTCGAGGTTCTGCACGAGCTCAAGCTCATCGTTGACCTCATGTGGGAAGGTGGCATCGCCAAGCAGCGTTGGTCAGTTTCCGACACTGCAGAGTTCGGTGACTACGTTTCCGGTCCTCGCGTGATCGACCCTTCAGTCAAGGAGCACATGAAGGAAGTTCTCTCAGACATCCAGAACGGTGCATTCGCAACCCGCTTCATCAACGACCAGGACGCTGGAGCTCCCGAGTTCCTCGCCCTCCGCGACAAGGGTGCAGCGCACCCCATCGAGGCAACCGGTCGCAAGCTGCGCGAGCTCTTCGCATGGCGTCCACAGGACAAGGACTACACCGAGGGTTCTGCCGCTCGCTAGTCATTAGCTAAACGAGAGGATGCGCCACGCGCGTCACGTATGAGTACTCCAGAAGAAGATGCCCTCAGTTGGGCAGGCGACGATGATCGCCTGACAACGGGCTCTCCACAGAGTGCGAAACGGGACGCGGGTGGCGCTTCTTCCGTTAAGAAGTCACGAACCAAGGCCCCACAGAAAGCAGCGGAGACCGCTGAGCTTCCTGTCAGCCTCAGCTCAGCTGCTCTGATTGGCTTTGGAATTTTTGCTGGCATCTACTTGCTGTTCTCGGTTGCATGGTTGATTACCGCTTTGCGGAACCCCACCCAGATTGCAGATGCTTTGGGTAATGCCATGTTCCAGTTCGGGCTGTGGCTGTCTGTTGCTGCCCCTGCAATCTGGTTTGGTGCCGTTCTTTACCTCGGTAAGGACAAGAAAGTTTCCACCCGGTTGCTGTACTTGCTCTTAGGTGTCGCCATTCTCATTCCCTGGCCCTACGTGTCCTGGGCAGGTTAGATATGAACGAGAAATTGAAGCGTTCGGTGGGGGCATGGATACTTGCCGCCGTGTTTGCCCTGCTTTTTGCTTATGACGTCTGGGAAGGCATTGGCAACTTCATTGGAGTAATGTCCCAAAGCCTGTCCCTCGGTATCGGTCTGAGTGCTTTTGGCTGGTTTGCGGTCATCTTCGGAATCGTGGCACCGGTAGTTCTCTTTTTTGGTGCGCTGTGGTTCACCAGAAAGAAATCCTTTGCACCTGCTCTGGTGATCTATATCGTCGCGTTGTCCCTCTCCGCCGTGGTGGGTGTGGACCTCGCACTTGGCACCAACGCATTCCTCATTTTCAGCGTGAATTAGCGCAAAACAGCCCCAAACCGCTCGGGTAGACTTGAACCTCTCCTGAGCTCAAAAACCCAAGGAAATACATACTCGTGACTAAGCCCGTCGTACTCATCGCTGAAGAGCTTTCTCCTGCCACTATCGAGGCTCTGGGCCCCGATTTCGACGTGCGCGTCGTTGACGGCACCGACCGTCCCGCTCTTCTGGAAGCAGTGCACTCTGCCAGCGCAATCTTGGTTCGCTCCGCTACCCAGGTTGATGCTGAAGTACTTGCTGCAGCACCGAACCTCAAGGTCATTGCGCGTGCTGGTGTGGGCCTGGACAACGTCGACATCAAGGCAGCTACCGCTGCCGGTGTCATGGTGGTCAACGCGCCCACCTCCAACATCATTTCTGCAGCAGAGCTCACCTGTGGTCACATCTTGAGCCTGGCTCGCCACATTCCTGCAGCTCACGCAGCACTTGCCGAAGGCAAGTGGAAGCGCAGCGCTTACACCGGTACTGAACTGTTTGAAAAGACCATCGGCATCATCGGTCTGGGTCGGATTGGTGCGCTCATTGCTGAGCGTATGAAGGCGTTTGGTACCAAGGTTGTGGCCTACGACCCCTACGTCACCTCAGCCCGTGCCCAGCAGCTGGGTGTTCAGCTCCTCTCACTCAATGAGCTCATTGAAACCTCTGACTTCATCACCATCCACATGCCCAAGACTCCTGAGACAACGGGCATGATCGGCACTGCTCAGCTCAAGGCTATGAAGCCCACTGCATACGTCATCAACGTCGCACGCGGTGGCCTCATTGACGAAGATGCCCTGTATGAAGCTCTGACCAACAACGTCATTGCCGGTGCTGGTCTGGACGTGTTCGTCTCTGAGCCTCCCACTGGTTCGCCGTTGCTGGGTCTGCCCAACGTCATCACCACCCCGCACCTGGGTGCTTCTACTGATGAAGCTCAGGAAAAGGCTGGTATCTCGGTTGCCAAGTCGGTTCGCCTTGCTCTGAGTGGTGAGCTCGTTCCTGACGCAGTTAACGTTGCCGGTGGTGTGATTGATCCTTACGTCCGCCCCGCTATTCCTCTGGTGGAGAAGCTCGGACAGGTCTTCTCAGGTCTGGCACACACCAGCCCATTGACCTCAGTCGATGTTGAGGTCCGTGGTGAGATCACACAGTACGACACCTCTGTGCTCAAGCTGGCTGCCCTCAAGGGAATCTTTACCAACGTGGTCAGCGAGAGCGTCTCTTACGTGAACGCTCCCTTGCTTGCTGAGCAGCGCGGTATTGAAGTTCGCACACTGAGCGAAGAGGAATCTCCTGAATACCGCACCGTGCTCACCATCCGTGGTGCGCTGAGCGATGGTACCCAGATCTCTGTTTCGGGAACTCTGGCTGGTATCAAGCAGGTTGAGAAGATCGTCGAAATCAACGGCTACGAAGTAGACGTCCCCATCGATGACCACCTCATCGTGATGCAGTACATCGACCGTCCCGGAATCGTTGCCGTGTACGGCAAGGAATTCGGTGACGCCAAGATCAACATCGCCGGTATGCAGATTGCTCGCCAGAACCTTGGTGGCAAGGCACTGTCTGTGCTGACCGTGGACTCACCCGTTCCCGCATCACTGCTCGAAAAGGTTCGTAAGGCCATCGATGCAGATGTCATGCTCGAAGTAGACATCACCGAATAAGTTCAGAACAACGCAAGGAAAACCCATGTCGCGCACACTCAAGCTCGCAGTCATCCCTGGTGACGGTATTGGCCCTGAGGTCATTGCTGAAGCAGTGAAGGTGCTGGACGTGGTCGCTCCCTCTGCAGATCTGGTTATCGAGAAGACACAGTTCTCGCTCGGCGCTGACCGCTACCTCGCCACCGGCGACGTGCTCAGCGAAGAAGACCTTGCAGCTATTGCCTCTCACGAAGCAATCCTGTTAGGTGCTGTCGGTGGAAAGCCTGGCGATCCTCGTATTCCTGCTGGCATCATCGAGCGTGGTCTACTGCTGAAGCTGCGCTTCAGCTTGGACCACTACGTGAACCTGCGTCCAACCACGATCTTCCCCGGTGTCGTGAGCCCACTTGCTCACCCCGGCGACGTGGACTTTGTGGTTGTGCGTGAAGGTACCGAAGGTCCTTATGTGGGTAACGGTGGCGCACTTCGACAGGGAACTCCCTACGAAATTGCGAACGAGCTTTCCATCAACACCGCTCACGGTGTTGAGCGTGTGGTTCGCTACGCGTTCGAACTCGCCGCCAAGCGTGAGCGCAAGAAGCTGACCTTGGTGCACAAGACCAATGTGTTGGTGAACGCTGGTTCTCTGTGGAGTCGCATCGTGGATGCTGTTGCAGCGGAATACCCTCAGGTTTCGGTGGACTACCTCCACATCGACGCAGCGACCATCTTCTTCGTCACTGACCCTGCACGCTTCGACGTCATCGTCACCGACAACTTGTTCGGCGACATCCTCACCGACCTTGCTGCTGCGATCAGCGGTGGAATTGGTCTGGCTGCGAGTGGAAACATCAACCCCACCAACGCATTCCCCAGCATGTTTGAACCAGTACACGGTTCTGCTCCTGACATTGCTGGTCAACAGAAAGCTGACCCCACCGCAGCAATCCTCTCCGTGGGACTGCTGCTGGAACACTTTGGCTACGCCGAGGCCGCAGCGCGCATCAACGATGCTGTCGCTGCTGACCTCTCTGAGCGTGGTGCTGCATCCCGTCGTACGAGCGAGATTGGCGACGACATTGTCGCCCGTCTGTCCTAGGAAGTAAAGGAAGATCATGAGCAACGAAACATCGACGTTTCCGCTGAACTTCGCCCTCACCCCGTCAACCTCTGCACGCGCAGAGGCAGCTCGTGAGGAAATCCTCGCTGACCCCGGGTTTGGTAAGCACTTCACCGACCACATGGTCTCCATTGACTGGACCATCGACGAAGGTTGGCACGGTGCACACGTTCAGCCCTATGGGCCATTGACTCTGGACCCTGCTGCTTCCGTGCTGCACTACGGCCAGGAAATCTTTGAAGGGCTCAAGGCATACCGTCACGCTGATGGTTCCATCTGGACCTTCCGCCCCGAAGCGAACGCTCTGCGTCTGCAGCGCTCTGCTCGCCGCATGGCACTGCCTGAGCTCTCTGTTCCTGACTTCATTGAGTCCATCAAGCAGCTCATTGCGGTTGATGGCAAGTGGGTTCCTTCGGCACCGGAGACCAGCCTCTACCTGCGTCCCTTCATGATTGCCAACGAAACCTTCCTGGGTGTTCGTGCCGCGCACAAGGTCGGCTACTACCTCATTGCGTCGCCAGCTGGCGCATACTTTGCGCAGGGTGTGGCACCGGTCAAGATTTGGCTCACCACCGAGTACTCACGTGCAGGCAAGGGTGGAACCGGTTCTGCCAAGTGTGGTGGTAACTACGCTTCCTCGCTCACCGCTCAGGTTGAGGCTTATGAGAATGGCTGTGCCCAGGTTCTTTTCCTTGACTCCGAAACCCACACCAACGTGGAAGAGCTCGGTGGCATGAACGTCTTCTTCGTCCACAAAGACGGCAAGATTGTCACCCCTCAGCTCACCGGAACCATCCTTGAAGGCATTACTCGTGAGAGCATCATCACCTTGGCCAAGGATCGTGGGCTTGAGGTTGAAGAGCGCACCGTGCCCATCTCCGAATGGAAGGAAGGCGTTGCCTCTGGCCAGATCACGGAAGTATTCGCTTGTGGCACTGCTGCTGTGATTACTCCGATTGGTCAGCTCATCGGTGCTAATGGACTTTCCGTTGGTAACCCTGATGCACCTGCCGGTGAACTCACCATGAGTCTGCGTAAGGAACTTACAGATATTCAATACGGTCGCCTTCCTGACCGTCACGGCTGGATGGTCAGACTCGACGCATGACAACTAACTACCCCTTCTCCACAGCGACGGGGAGCGACGTTCGCGTGCGCTTCTGCCCTTCACCAACCGGTACACCTCACGTAGGGCTGGTGCGCACCGCCCTGTTCAACTGGGCATATGCCCGTCACACCGGCGGTAAGTTCATCTTCCGTATCGAAGACACTGATGCAGCTCGCGACTCCGAAGAGAGCTACGAGCAGATCATTGACGCCCTGTCCTGGTTGAACCTGGATTGGGACGAAGGCATCAACGTGGGCGGCCCTCACGGGCCATACCGCCAGTCTCAGCGCTCCGACATCTACAAAGAGGTCATTGAGAAGCTCAAGGCAACTGGTCGTGTCTATGAGAGCTTCTCTACACCTGAAGAAATCGAAGCTCGCAACCTTGCTGCCGGCAAGGACCCCAAGGTTGGCTATGACAACTTTGACCGTGATCTGACAGAAGAGCAGAAGGCTGCTTTCCGTGCCGAGGGACGTCTCCCTGCTCTTCGCGTTCGCGTACCTGATGAGGACATCACCTTCGATGACTTGGTTCGTGGTGAAATCACGTTCCCTGCTGGTTCGTTCCCTGACTTCGTTGTGGTTCGCCCCAATGGTGACCCTCTCTACACGCTGGTCAACCCGGTTGATGACGCCATCATGCAGGTCACTCACGTGCTCCGTGGTGAAGATCTTCTTTCGTCAACTCCTCGCCAGATTGCTCTGTATCACGCACTCATCGACGCAGGTTTCACCACCCACATCCCACGTTTTGGCCACCTGCCCTATGTCATGGGTGAAGGAAACAAGAAGCTCTCTAAGCGTGACCCTGAGGCAAACCTGTTCCACCACCGCGATCGCGGATTCATTCCTGAGGGTCTCATCAACTACCTCGCCCTGTTGGGGTGGTCGTTGAGCCACGATCGTGATGTCTTCTCCATTCAGGAGATGGTCAAGGCTTTCGACGTGGTCAATGTGAACCCTAACCCTGCGCGCTTTGATCAGAAGAAGGCGGACGCCATCAATGGCGACCAGATTCGTTTGCTCACTCTGGAAGACTTCACTGCTCGCATGATTCCGTATCTGCAGGCAGGGAACGTTCTCTCGAACAACCCCACCGATGTTCAGCTCGAGATTCTTGCTGCAGCAGCGCCTCTGGTGCAGACCCGCATGAACGTGCTCAGCGAAGCTCCAGAGCTTTTAGAGTTCCTGTTTACCCCTGCGTCTCAAATCACCTATGCAGAGGATGCACTCAAGGGCTTGCCCGAGAATTCAGCGGTTGTGGTTGCGGCTTCAGTCGAAGCACTAGAGCTCATTCCTGAAGCAGAGTTCACTCACGATGTCATTCAGGAAGCGTTGAATTCAGCTCTCATTGACGGCCTCGAACTCAAGCCTCGGATTGCCTTTGGGCCCTTGCGCACCGCCATTTCTGGTCGTCGAATTTCTCCTCCCTTGTTCGAATCTATGGAGATTTTGGGCAAGCAGGACACCATTGATCGACTCGTTCGTTTCAACGAACGCAAGGAGCGCTGAGTTTGTTTAGTCTGCCCTCGTGGGTTAGGCTAGGGAGTCGGTTCAGGGCTTAGCTCAGACCCGGTGGGGTATGGTGTAATTGGCAACACGAAGGTTTCTGGTACCTTTGTTCTTGGTTCGAGTCCAGGTACCCCAGCAAGTAAAACCCTCGCAATAGCGAGGGTTTTCTCGTTTAACCGGCATAATCAACTGGTGAGTTCAACACCCCGCCACATTGTTGTGGCCATCAATCCCAGCGCCGCTTTTGGTAAGAATCCTGCGGCAGGGGAGCAGACGGTGTCAGCTCTTGAAGCGGCCGGTTATCGAGTCACTGCCTTGCGTGCAGAGAACTATGACTTGCTTCGTGGGCAGCTCAATCGCGCACTCACACTCACTCCAGATGCCCTAGTTGTCGTTGGTGGCGATGGCATGGTTTCGTTGGCGGTCAATATGGTCGCGCAAACTTCTGTTCCGTTCGCTGTTGTTCCGGCGGGAACGGGAAATGACCTTGCTCGGGGGATTGGTTTGCCCGTGGGTGATCTTTCTTCCTGTATTTCGAAGATGGTGGAGTCCCTGTCGCGCGAACCCGAGCGACTAGATCTGGGTCGCATCACCAGTGTTGATGGTTCAGAGGTTCGCTGGTTTGCGAGCATTCTCTCTGCCGGATTCGACGCCATTGTGAATGAGCGGGCTAATGCCATGCACTGGCCCAAGGGGAAGTCTCGCTACACCCTGGCCTTGCTCTTGGAGCTCTTTGCGCTCAAACCAGTTCGGTATTCACTAACGGTTGATGGTGTTCATCGTGAGGAATCAGCCATGCTCATCTCCGTGGCCAACAACTCCACCATGGGTGGGGGAATGAAGGTCACCCCCGAAGCAAGCATGCGAGATGGCATGTTGGATGTGTTCGTATTGAGGCCGCTGTCGCGACTGCGTTTTCTTCGGTTGTTCCCTCGTGTTTTCGCTGGCACACACGTCACCGAGCCTGAAGTGGTGATTGAGCGTGGCTCAACAGTTGTTCTTGATGCACCCGGAATCGTCGCGTATGCAGATGGGGAGAGGGTCTGGGCATTGCCGGCACATGTCGATGTTGTCCCCGCAGCGGTGAGAGTGTTTATCTAGCTCAAGATGCCTCGATTGGCGGGCACTTCGTTCTTATGGCATTATTGACACGTCGCAAACGGCCCCATCGTATAGCGGCCTAGTACGCCGCCCTCTCACGGCGGTAACGCGGGTTCGAATCCCGCTGGGGTCACCATTGTCAAAAACCCTCGCCATCCGGCGGGGGTTTTTGCATTCTTCTCTAAGCAGATTCACAGCATTCTTACCGGTAGCCTTGAACCACTATGGATGGTGCTCTCCCCGCGTGGTTTGAAATTGGTTCTCTCGTTGTTTTGACGGCAATTCTTGTAGCTGATCTCTTGATCATTTTCAAGCGGCCGCACATCCCTTCGATGAAAGAAGCAGCTCTCTGGGTGGGCTTCTACGCCCTCCTAGCCATCGCTTTTGGTGGCGCGATCCTTGCTCTGGGCGATATCGAGCACGCAGGCCAGTTCTATGCCGGTTGGCTCACCGAATACAGCTTGAGTATCGATAACCTCTTCGTCTTCGTCATCATCATGAGTCGCTTTGCGGTACCGAGAAAGTACCAGCAAGAAGTTCTCATGGTGGGCATCATCATGGCGCTGATTCTGCGCGGAATCTTCATCATTTTGGGTGCTGCCCTCATCGAGAACTTCTCCTGGATTTTCTACATCTTCGGAGCATTCCTGCTCTACACCGCCTACCACCAGGCTTTCCGTTCACACGAGGACGAAGAAGAGACAGAAGGCAAGCTCATTAGCTTCCTGCGCAAGCGCATCACGATGTCACCTGACTTTGATGGCGCCAAGATCCGCACCGTTCACAACGGCAAGAAGATGTTCACCCCGATGATTGTGGTGTTCATCACCATTGCTGTGACCGACGTCATCTTTGCCTTTGACTCCATACCCGCCATTTTCGGAATTACAACAAGTCCGTTCTTGGTCTTCGCCGCAAACATCTTTGCCTTGATGGGTCTGCGTCAGCTCTACTTCCTGCTGGGCGGTCTTCTCGACAAGCTCGAATACCTCAAGTATGGAATCGCGTTTATCTTGGGCTTCATCGGTGTGAAGCTGGTGCTGCACGCGATGCACGAGAACGAGCTGCCCTTCATCAACGGTGGCCAACACATTGAGTGGGCACCGGAAATCAGCACCGTGACCTCTCTCTTGGTCATTGTGGCCTCGATGGCAGTTGCGACCATTGCCAGCGTAATCAAGATGCGCTCTGCAGAACCTACTTCGCACACGAAGTAGAATTACAAGGTGAACAAACCAAGAACTCTTGCGGAAAAAGTGTGGGACGACCACTTGGTCGTCAAAGGCGAAGACGGTACCCCCGATCTCATCTACATCGACCTCCACCTTGTTCACGAAGTAACCAGTCCTCAGGCTTTTGATGGTCTGCGCCAGGCCGGACGTCCCGTCCGCCGTCTGGACCTCACCATTGCTACCGAGGACCACAACACTCCCACGCTGGCTATTGATAAGCCCATCGCTGATGAGACCAGCCGTATTCAGATTCAGACCCTGCGTAACAACGCTGAAGAGTTTGGTGTGCGCCTGCACTCTTTGGGAGATCTCGAGCAGGGAATTGTTCACGTAGTAGGCCCGCAGCTGGGTTTGACCATGCCCGGCATCACCGTAGTCTGTGGCGACTCTCACACTTCAACCCACGGTGCTTTTGGCGCCATGGCGTTCGGTATTGGTACCAGTGAGGTTGAGCACGTTCTCGCCACTCAGACGCTGCCGTTGAAGCCGTTCAAGACCATGGCTATCAATGTTGAAGGAACCCTCAAGCCAGGCGTTTCTGCCAAGGACATCATCTTGGCGGTCATCGCCAAGATCGGTGCCAACGGTGGTCAGGGGTACGTTCTTGAATTCCGTGGCTCTGCTATCCGTGCCCTGTCGATGGAAGGTCGCATGACCATCTGCAACATGGCTATTGAAGCAGGTGCTCGTGCCGGTATGGTCGCTCCCGACCAGACCACCTTTGACTACCTTGAAGGTCGCCCACACGCACCCGTTGGGGCCGACTGGGACGAGGCCGTCGCTTACTGGAAGACGCTGCCCACCGACGAGGGTGCAACTTTTGATGCCGAGGTCAACCTCGACGCTAACGAACTCGAGCCTTTCGTCACCTGGGGAACAAACCCAGGCCAAGGTGTTTCGCTCAGCGATGTCGTTCCCTCACCTGAGGACTTCGCAGACCCCAACGAGCGTGCTGCAGCTGAACGTGCTCTCGAATACATGGATCTGAAGCCTGGCACCAAGCTCAAGGACGTTCCTGTAGACGCAGTGTTCATGGGTTCGTGCACCAACAGCCGCATCGAAGACCTTCGCGTCTTTGCTTCACTGGTTGAGGGAAAGAAGAAGGCTGATGGCGTTCGCGTCATGGTTGTTCCGGGCTCTGCACGTGTTCGTCTCGAGGCAGAAGCTGAAGGCCTCGACAAGATCATCGAAGACTTTGGTGCTGAGTGGCGCTTTGCTGGCTGCTCGATGTGTTTGGGAATGAACCCCGACCAGCTCGCACCGGGGGAGCGTTGTGCTTCCACCTCGAACCGTAACTTTGAAGGCCGTCAGGGTAAGGGTGGACGTACTCACCTGGTTTCCCCACAGGTCGCTGCAGCCACCGCTATTCGTGGCACGCTCTCGAGCCCCTCAGATTTGGAAGGCTAGACATGGAGAAATTCACTTCCGTCACCGGTGTTGGTGTCCCTCTGCGACGCAGTGGCGTGGACACCGACCAGATCATTCCTGCCGTCTATCTCAAGCGCGTGACCAAGACCGGCTTCGATGATGCCCTCTTCGCCAACTGGCGTCAGGACCCCGAATTCATTTTGAACCAGTCTGAATATGCTGGTGCTCGAGTGCTTGTTGCCGGACCTGACTTTGGAACGGGTTCCTCACGTGAGCACGCTGTCTGGGCACTGCGTGACTACGGTTTCGATGCAGTTCTGGCACCGAAGTTCGCAGATATTTTCCGCGGAAACTCAGGCAAGCAAGGTTTGCTCACCGGTGTCATCTCTGAGGCAGACTGCGAGAAGCTCTGGGCTGCACTGGAAGCTCAGCCTGGTGTTGAGTTGACGGTAGACCTGGTTGAGAAGAAGGCAACGCTGGGTGACCTCGTTGTTCCTTTTGAAGTCGATGACTACATTCGCTGGCGTTTGCTCGAAGGACTCGATGACATCGCGCTAACCTTGCGTAACGAGCAGGCCATCACTGACTTCGAAGCGAAGCGTGAAGGCTGGCGCCCCAAGACCCTTCCTGTGAGGCATGCATGAACACTGTTGCAAACGACGCACGCGCCGCTGGCGCACGCGTAGGCCTCTCCGGAGACACCATCACCATCAATGGTGGCCACCCACTTTCTGGTCGCATTGAGGTCAAGGGTGCAAAGAACTTGGTCACCAAGGCGATGGTTGCTGCGCTCTTGGGAGAAAGCCCCAGTGAACTGCGCGATGTCCCCGACATCAGCGATGTTCGCGTAGTCAAGGGCCTCCTCGAAGTTCACGGTGTCAAGGTCGAGCACGATGTAGCAGCAGGTGTTCTCAAGCTCGATCCAGCTGGTGTTGAATCGGCACACATGACCGATATCGATGCCCACGCTGGCTCGAGCCGGATTCCCATTCTTTTCTGTGGCCCATTGCTTCACCGCTTAGGTGAGGCATTTATTCCTGACCTTGGTGGTTGCCGTATTGGTGACCGCCCCATTGATTACCACCTAGAAGTTCTCGGTAACTTCGGTGCCGTTATTGAGAAGCTGCCTTCTGGCATTCGCATGACAGCTCCAGATGGTCTCGTTGGAACCAAGATTTCTCTTCCCTACCCCAGCGTGGGTGCAACCGAGCAAGTTCTTCTTACTGCCGTGCGTGCCAAGGGAAAGACTGAACTTTCTGGTGCAGCTATTGAGCCAGAGATCATGGACCTCATCAACATTTTGCAGAAGATGGGCGCCATTATCTCGGTCGATACTGACCGCGTCATTCGCATCGAAGGCGTAGACAAGCTTGAGGGTTACACCCACCGCGCACTCTTCGACCGTAACGAAGCAGCAAGCTGGGCTTCAGCAGCACTGGCTACCGGCGGAGACATCTTTGTCGGGGGAGCACAGCAGGCAGAGATGCTCACCTTCCTCAACATCTTCCGCAAGGTTGGTGGCGCTTTCGAGATTCACGATGACGGTATTCGTTTCTTCCACCCCGGTGGAGAGCTCAAGCCCGTTGTGATCGAAACTGATGTTCACCCCGGCTTCATGACGGACTGGCAGCAGCCTCTCGTGATTGCCCTCACCAAGGCACAGGGTGTCTCGATTGTGCACGAGACCGTTTATGAACAGCGCTTTGGTTTCGTTGATGCCCTCATCAAGATGGGTGCCAACATTCAGCTTCACAGCGAATGCCTCGGTGGTCACCCCTGCCGTTTTGGTCAGCGTAACTTCCTGCACTCTGCTGTGATCTCAGGTCCAACCGAACTTCACGGGGCAGACATTGAAGTTCCCGACCTGCGTGGTGGATTCAGCCACCTCATTGCAGCGCTGACTGCCAAGGGCACGTCTCGCGTGAGCAACGTGGGCATCATTAGCCGTGGCTATGGTGACTTCATTACCAAGCTGCGTCAGCTCGGCGCCGACTTTGTAATTGAGGGCGAGTAACTCCTCGTGAGTGAACGCAGTAAGCCATCAATCTTCTGGTTGTTAGGCGCTATCGCCCTGCCCCTGATGGGGTTGATGGTGAAGTTCCGTTTCCACGACCGTGAAAAGATGCCACAAACCGGCGCCGTGGTCATTACCCCCAACCATTACTCCAACATTGACCCTGTGGTCATTGGTGTTGCCACCTGGTATCTGGGCCGCCTTCCTCGCTTTATGGCCAAGGCCAGCATCTTGAAGGTTCCTGTGCTGGGTTGGATTTTGCGCAAGTCGGGACAGATTCCGGTTGAACGTGGTGGCTCCACGCGCAGCTCCGCTGCCCTGATGGCGGCGAAAGAACTCGTCACCAAGGAACGTGCGGTCATTGTCTATCCAGAAGGCTCGCTCACTCGTGACCCTGACATCTGGCCTATGCGTGGCAAGAGCGGCGCTGTGCGCTTGGCGTTGGAACTGGGTATTCCTGTTGTTCCTGTTGCTCACTGGGGAACTCAGAACCTGATGGCGCGCTATTCGAAGAAGATCAATGTCTTCCCTCGCCACACCATTGATGTGAAAGTGGGGGACCCCGTCGACCTCAGCGAGTTCCAAGGCAAACCCTTGGATAATAAAACTCTCACCGCTGCAACGACCAAAGTGATGGACGCCATCACTGCTTTGCTGGAAGACTTACGTGGCGAGAAGGCACCAGCAACCCGCTGGAACCCAGCCGAACACAACCAGAGCGAGACGGGGCGGTTTTGAGTAAGAAGCCAGTAACTCCACCTGCGCGTAAGGTTGCTGTCCTCGGTGCAGGTAGCTGGGGAACAACCTTTGCCAAGATTTTGGCCGACGGCGGCAACGACGTCATGCTCTGGGCACGTCGTGATGACCTCGCTGAGGACATCAACGAAACTCACCGCAACAGCGACTACCTCCGCGGTATTCGTCTGCCACTGAACCTCGTTGCCACCAGCTCGATGGCAGCTGCGGTGAAGAACGCGGAGCAGGTTTACCTCTGTGTTCCCAGCCAAACGCTGCGCGAAAACCTGGTTCAGCTCGCACCCCTACTCCGCGACGATCAAATTGTGATCTCCCTCATGAAGGGCGTCGAGCGCAAGACGGGCCTGCGCATGAGCGAGGTCATTGCGGAAGAACTTCCTATCAGCCCAGACATGGTTGCCGTTGCCTCAGGCCCTAACTTGGCTCTGGAGATTGCCAAGGAGCAGCCCACCGCTGCAGTGATCTCCAGCCAGAGCTTGGAAACTGCCAGCCAAGTGGCATTGACAGTGTCTAACCGCTACTTCCGTTGCTTCGTCAACACTGATGTTCCAGGCACCGAGTTTGGTGGAGTTCTGAAAAACCTCATCGCAGTGGCTGTCGGCATCGTGGATGGCGTGGGCTATGGCGATAACACCAAGGCGTCCATCATTACCCGTGGTCTTGCAGAAATGACAGACTTTGCCGTTGCCTATGGCGCACAGCCCGAAACTCTCGCAGGTCTGGCAGGTCTTGGTGACCTCATTGCCACCTGTGAATCTCCACTGTCTCGCAACAACACGGCAGGACGCCTGCTGGGTCAGGGATACACCCTCAAAGAAGTCACCAACCAGATGCAGCAGACCGCGGAAGGTCTTGCTTCGGTCGCGCCAGTGTTGACACTTGCTCGTGCTCGTGAAGTAGACATGCCTATTGTCGAGCAGGTCAGCCAGGTTTTGGCGGGTACGCTCGACCCCAAGGACATTGCACCTCACCTCACAACGGATACGGATGAGCCTCAGGGCGAAAGGAGCCTCGATGACTACCAAGCTCGTGGTGGCGGTGTTGTTTGGGGGGCGCTCAAGCGAGCATTCAATCAGCTGCGCGACAGCCCGGGGAGTCCTTCAGGCGATTGACACTGACCGTTATGACGTGCTGCCTATCGGCATCACCAAAGACGGTGCATTCACGTTAGCCAGCGCTAACCCTGACGACTACGTTCTTCGGCCAGGCCAATTGCCTGAGGTTGAAGACAATGGCACCAGAATCATCTGGCCTGAATCTGCTGGCTCGAGCGAACTCTGGGTTTCTGGAGACGGAGCAGATCGTTCACTTGGCAACGTGGACGTTGTATTCCCGATTTTGCATGGACCATTCGGCGAAGATGGCACCATTCAGGGAATGCTGGAGCTCTTTGGTCTTCCCTATGTGGGTTCCGGTGTTTTGGCGTCAAGCCTGGGCATGGACAAGCACTTCACAAAGACTGTTCTCCAAGCCGCCGGTATTGAGGTTGCCCCCTGGCGCACGATCAAGCGTTATGACTGGCATAAGCGTCCTCAGGCTATTCGTGCAATGGCCGAACAGATGCCTCTGCCGGTCTTTATCAAGCCAGCTCGTGCAGGCTCCAGCGTGGGCGTCGGCAAGGTGTCGAACTGGGATCAGTTCGCCGTAGCTATGGACACAGCTTTCCTCGAAGACGACCATGTGCTCATCGAAGCAGGCATCGTTGGCCGGGAGGTGGAGTGTGCTGTGTTGCAGGGAATGCCTGGCCAGCCTGCTCGGGCATCTGTTGCCGGCGAGATCGTGGTCTCTGGTCGTGAGTTCTACGACTTTGAAGCGAAATATCTCGGTGCTGACGGTATCGACCTGGTCTGCCCAGCTGCGCTGAGTGCAGACGAGCTATCCGAACTTCAGCGCCTGAGCATTCGTGCTTTCGAAGCTATTGATGGTGCCGGCTTGGCACGTGTGGACTTCTTCCTCACCGAGAACGGCTTTGTTCTCAATGAGATCAACACCATGCCTGGCTTCACGCCCATCTCGATGTTCCCCAGGTGTTGGCAGGAAACGGGGCTGAGCTATCCCGAACTCATTGATGAGCTCATCCAGGTGGCACTAGCCCACCACGCTGAAGACTAAGTCTTATTTTCCGCTGAATACGTCGGCGAGGTCAGTGCATTTTGCTGTGCTGGGGAGCACGCTCACGGCGGCTCCGAGGTCAACCAGCGTGGTTGTTCCGCTCACGGCATCAGAATCAATCACAACTTCTACGGCTGGCGTGCGGCCATAGGTCGTGTAGCGATAGAGCGGGGCCTGGGAGTCATCTTCAATCCAGTCCACATCATTGACGGATACACAGGGAAGTGTGGTGGGTCCAGGAACTTCAACACCACAGGTCAACAACACAGATGCAGGGGTTCCCCAGGCACCTGTTGCCTGCGCATTGGTTTCGCGCTTCTTGAGCTCTGCCACCGTGTCTGGCAGTCGAACAGTCACACTTGCACACTCAGGGTTATTTGCGTCTTTGGCCGGAGTCATGGGAACTTGACCGGCGCAACCTACCAAAGAAAGTCCCAGCACAGCAGAAAGTGTGCCGAAGGCGAGTGCTCGAGTGCGAATATTCATCCTCTTCAGGCTACCGTGAGAGGGTGAGTGAAAATCCTGTAAACCAGACCTTGGGCGAAATGCCTGAGTCGGCCATCCTCGCTCGCATATTCCCAAGGCTTCCCTCCTCCGATGCCACGATTGTGGGCCCCGGTGATGACTGTGCGGTGATGCAGGCTCCAGATGGCCGTTTCGTCGTCACCACCGACATGATGGTTCACGGTCCTGACTTCCGTCTCGAGTGGTCCACGCCGCATCAACTCGGCATCAAGGCAGCAGCTACGAATCTTTCTGACGTTGCCGCCATGGGTGCGAAGCCCACCGGCATGGTTGTCTCCATCGCTGCTCCCAAAGAAACTGAAGTGTCTTTCTTGGAGCAGATTGCGGACGGATTCCATGATGCCTGCCTTGAGCTTGCACCCGGTAGTGGTGTTGTCGGGGGAGACCTGTCGGTCTCCAACACCCTCACGATCAGCGTGACGGCATTCGGTGATTTGGAAGGCAGAAAGCCACTGCTGCGCTCAGGTGCTCAGCCTGGTGATGTTGTTGCTGTGACGGGGCGTCTAGGCCTTGCAGGTCTTGGTTTAGCCGCATTGTTTGCGGGCGAGAAGGACACAACCAACCCCCTGCTGCTTTCAGCCCAGCTCGCACCGTGGCCACCTATTTCGCAAGGGGTAGCTGGAGCACTCGGTGGAGCAACAGCTGCCATGGATATTTCTGACTCGCTCATCATGGATGCCGGACGTATTGCTGGGGCCAGTGGCGTGGTGATTGTTCTCGACGAGAGTGCTCTCGATGATCTGGCTGCGCATCTGGCTATCGAATGTGGTGTTGATGCATCCCACGCACGCCAAGCCATTCTCTATGGCGGGGAAGACCACGCCTTGCTCATGTCGTTCCCTGCAGACGTTGCACTCCCACCAGGATTTACTGCCCTAGGTCACGTCGCGGCCTGTGCTGAAGATGAGACACCACACGTGAACATGGGAGAAGGTGTCTTGCCCGAGAATGGCTGGAATCCTTACACAAGCTGGAACGGGGAGATCTCATGACCCGCATCATTGCTGGCTTTGCCGGGTCCCGCGAACTCAAAGTTCCCAAGAGTGGCACCCGTCCCACCAGTGACCGCGTGAGAGAAGCCATCTTCTCTGCCCTCGAGGCACGCGATGTTATTGAGGGTGCTCGAGTGTTGGATCTCTTTGCCGGTTCAGGCGCGCTGGCTTTGGAAGCACTCAGTCGTGGGGCACTGAGTGTGAGCATGGTGGAGAAGAACCCCCAAGCTGGGGCACTCCTCCGCACCAATGCAGACCTCATCCGCAATGCAGGCAAACTCGATGCACTTGCCACCAGAGTGGTCATTGCCTCGG